>NZ_LGQY01000056.1:0-34497 GCF_003116065.1 Azospirillum sp. TSO5
ATCCGCGGGGTGGAGCAGCCCGGTAGCTCGTCAGGCTCATAACCTGAAGGCCGCAGGTTCAAATCCTGCCCCCGCAACCAAATCAGCAAAAAGCCCGCCTCCGCAAGGAGCGCGGGCTTTTTGCTGTCCGCATTTTTCCGGCCGGTCGGGCGTGATGTCCCGCCGCTCCGCTTGTCTAGGAACAAGGGGGCCATTGCCGGCCCCGTCCAGGACAAGGACCGTGATGCCGACCATGCTCGATTGCCTGATCGTCGGCGGTGGCCCCGCCGGGTTGACTGCTTCCATCTATCTTGCGCGCTATCGCCGCAAGGCTCTGGTGGTGGACGAGGCGAAGAGCCGCTGCGCTTGGATCCCGACCTCCCACAATCTTGCCGGGTTTACCGGCGGCATCCGCGGTACCGACCTGTTGGAGCGTATCCGAGCACAGGCCGAAAGCTACGGTGCCTGCATCGAGACGGGGTCGGTGGCGACGCTGGAGCGGCTGCCCGGCGGTCGCGGCTATCGTGCCGGTTTGGGTGATGGCCGCGAGATCGACGCCGCGTCCGTGCTGCTCGCCACCGGCGTGATCGACGGCCAGCCGCGGATGCCCCATCTCTACGAGGCGATGCAGCGCGGCCTGATCCGCGTCTGTCCGATCTGCGACGGGTATGAGGTGATCGACCGGCGCATCGCCGTTCTGGGGCACGGCGTCCAAGCGAGCGGCGAAGCCCGTTTCATCCGCACCTACAGCCCCTATGTCACCCTGCTGACGCTGGGAGAGCGGATGGCCCTGTCGATTGAGGAGCGGGGTGAACTGGATGCCGCCGGCATCGCGGTGATCGAGGAGCCGGTCGCCGCCGTCGGCACCTGCGAGGATGACAGCACCCGCCTGACCCTGGAGAGTGGCCACATCCTTGACTTCGACACGCTCTATTCCGCCCTTGGCATCACCGCCCGCTCGGGCTTGGCGGAGCGGCTCGGCGCCGCCATGGATGAGGATGGCCGTCTGATCGTCGACCGGCACCAGCGCAGTTCCGTCCCCGGCCTCTATGCCGCCGGCGACGTCGTTTCAACGCTGAACCAGATCGCCGTCGCCATGGGGGAGGCCGCTATGGCCGCCACCGCCATCCACAACGACCTGCGCCATCGGGACTGAACCTGACTCGACGGTCAATGAACCTCCCGTTCGACGCGGGTCAGCAGATCGGTGAAGAAGGTCACCTCCTCCGGCGTCAGGCCCAGCTTGGCATGGCGGGGAAGGAACTGGGCAACCGGCCGGCCACTCTCCCGCCCTTGTAGGACGCCGTCGCGGACCACCAGCGACTCCCGGGCCAGATCGGCCGCGGACTCGTGGCAACGCCCGCACCGCTCCTGGAAGCGCGGTCCTGTGCTGGCTTGGGCGAGCAGCATCTCGTACATCGGCTGAACGAGGTTGTCCGGCAGATGGTGGTTGTGCAGGAAGACCAGCAGGTCGTCCTTGTGATGGACACCCTGGAGCTTTCCATCGGTCACGGTCAGGGACCGTCGGGCGAAGGGGCCGGCATGGCGATGACAGTCCCCGCAGGTCTGCTCCCAGAACCGGTGAAGATCGGTCGCGTTGCCAAACGATGCCGGCAGAAGAGCTGCGAGCAGGAATGCCGCCGTAATTGCTCTTTTCATTTTGCGCCTCCCGGTGGAGTTGCAGGCATGATGGAGGCGGCGTCCGGACGCGCGCACCCGATCCACCACCGACATCAGCCAAGGCTGACATCATTCCGGCCGGGTTGCGACCTGCGCCGACGGGACTGTGCCGTTTGTCACGACCCGCACCCCTTGCCCCGCGGTCATTGCGGTTGCGCCATGGGGTCGGCATGTCGTACCCATTTCGCCAGTTGCATCCACACGGATGCCCCCGCTTTGCATGCTTTTTGGGTGTGCGGGCAAGTTGCGAGCAGATGGCGAGCCCATGGCCAAGCGCAAGGTTTTCGACGATTTCGATCCGGCACCGTCCGGTCCCTCCGTCTCCGAGACTCTGCGCGCGACGCGCATGGCGCATGGTTACGACCTGCGCGACGTCGCGACGATGCTGCGCATCCGCTATCCTTACCTGCTGGCGATCGAGGAAGGTCGGTACCAGGAACTGCCGGGCAGCACCTATGCCATCGGCTTCCTGCGCTCCTACGCGGAATGCCTGGGGCTGGACCCGGACATGGTCGTCACCCGCTACAAGGAGGAGGCGGCCGGTACCGTCCGCCGGCAGGAGCTGTATCTGCCGACACCGGCGGCCGAAGGGCGCGCCTCCGGCGGGACTCTGTTGCTCGGCACGCTGGTGCTGGCCGGCATCGTCTATGGCGGCTGGTACTATCTGTCGGCGACCGACCGGTCGGTCGCCGATCTTGTGCCGGTCCTGCCGGACCGCCTGGTCTCGCTGTTGGACGGCGTGCCGGCCAAGCCGGCGGAGCAGGCCCCGGACCAGTCCGCCACCGCGCCGGGGCAGCCCATAGCCGCTCCCGAGGCGCCCACGCCGGTCATCGCGTCCGCTCCGCCTTCGTCTCCTCCGGCCGCTCCGCCTTCGTCTCCTCCGGCCGCTCCCACTGCGGTTCCGCCGTCCGCCGTCACCGCGCCTGCCACGTCTCCGTCCACCACGCCCCCCGCCGCCGGCAGTCCGCAGGCCGTCGCGTCGGCGCCGTCCGCCGCATTGCCGCCGCCGGGGCAGACTGCCGCGAAAACTCCGGCAGGCTCCGCGCCCGCTGCGGCAACCCCGGGGCAGGGCATCGTCAATGTTCCGGCCCCGCCGGCGGAGGACGATGACGAGGCCTCGCCACAGGACCCGACTCCGCTGAATGCCGCGACGCCGCCGCCGGCCGCACCCGCCGCCCCGACGGCGACGGTGCCGGCCAACGGCAAGGTCTACGGCACGCTGAACACCAACGCGAAGCTGATCCTGAAGGCGACGCAGGACAGCTGGCTGCAGGTGCGCGACGGCGGCGACATCGTCTTCACCCGCGTGCTGAAGCCGGGCGACACCTTCCGCGTCCCCGACAAGCCCAATGTGAAGATCCGCACCGGCAATGCCGGCGGGTTGGTGGTGATGGCCGACGGCGGCGAGAGCCCGCCGCTGGGGTCGGTCGGGCAGGTTCTGCGCGACGTCGCCATCGACGCCCATGGGGTGGTGCGGCGCTGACGCGCCGTTCGGGGCTCCGGTTTGGGGCGGCAGCCATGCATCGGCTGCGCCCCACCACCGTCCTCTCTTGAATCCCGGGCGCCGGAGCGCACTTCTGGCCTGACGCCGGCTGCGCTAGGATGCGGCATCCGGTATTGCTTTTCGCTGTCCAGAGGCTGACCTGAGATGACCGTCCGCGCCTACCGCCAGATCCTTCGCCGCAAATCGCGCCAGATTCGCGTCGGCAACGTGTTGGTCGGCGGCGATGCGCCGATCTCGGTCCAGACCATGACCAACACGCCGACCACCGACGTCAAGGCGACGGTGGAGCAGATCCAGGCGGCCGAGCGGGTGGGGGCGGACATCGTCCGCGTCTCCTGCCCCGACCGTGAGTCGGCTCTGGCGCTGAAGGAGATCGTTCGGCAGGTGAAGGTGCCGATCGTCGCCGACATCCATTTCCACTACAAGCGCGCCATCGAGGCGGCGGAGAGCGGTGCTGCCTGCCTGCGCATCAACCCCGGCAACATCGGTTCGGCCGAGCGGGTGCGCGAGGTGGTGAAGGCGGCCAAGGACCATGGCTGTTCGATGCGCATCGGCGTCAATGCCGGCTCGCTGGAGCAGGATTTGCTGGAAAAATACGGCGAGCCCTGCCCTGAGGCGATGGTCGAAAGCGCGCTGAACCATGCGAAAATCCTGGAGGACAACGATTTCCGCGAGTTCAAGATCTCGGTGAAGGCATCGGATGCCTTCCTGGCCGTCGCCGCTTATCAGGGCTTGGCGGAGGCCTGCGATTACCCGCTGCACATCGGCATCACCGAGGCGGGGGGACTGCGCGCCGGGACGGTGAAGTCGTCGATCGGGCTGGGCATGCTGCTGTGGTCGGGGATCGGCGACACGCTGCGCGTCTCGCTGTCGGCCGAACCGGCGGAAGAGGTTCTGGTCGGCTACGACATCCTGAAGTCGCTGGGCCTGCGCCGCCGTGGCGTCACCGTGATTTCCTGCCCCAGCTGCGCCCGGCAGAACTTCAACGTCATCAAGACGGTGGAACTGCTGGAGCAGAAGCTGGCCCACATCACCACGCCGCTGACCCTGTCGGTGATCGGCTGCGTCGTGAACGGACCGGGCGAGGCGCGGGAGACCGACATCGGCCTGACCGGCGGCGGCAACAACACCCATCAGGTCTATCTGTCCGGCGTCACCGACCACCGGCTGAAGGACCAGGACATCGTCCAGCATCTGGTCGGGCTGGTCGAGAAGAAGGCGGCGGAGATCGAGGCGGCAAAGGCCGCGGCGGAAGCTGCCGAAGCCGAAACCACCCGAGAAACCAAGCGAGACGTGGCCCCCGCCGCGGAGTAAGCTGCCCGGAATTCGGGCAGGGACAGCGACCCTAGGCGTGACCACCACCTCCTACCTCGTCATTGGCGCCAGCCACCGGACTTGTTCCGGCGTCGTCCGCGACCGCCTGTCCACCGACGAGGCGGAAGTGGCGGGCATGCTGGACCGGCTGCGGGCCTCAGGCGTCGGGCAGGCGGTGTGGCTCAGCACCTGCGACCGGGTTGAGGTGCAGGCGGTCCACGAGCGCCCGAACGAGGCGGCGCTGGCGATTGCCGAGGCGATGGCCGACCGGGCCGGGCTGTCCACCGCCGATCTGGCGCCGCAGCTCTACACCCGCACCGGCATCGACGCCGTGCGCCACCTGTTCGCGGTGGCCTGCTCGCTCGACAGCCAGATCGTTGGCGAGCCGCATATCCTGGGCCAGCTGAAGGCCGCCCACCGCAGCGCTGCCGGCGCCGGGCTGACCGGGCCGGAGCTGGAGGCGGTGCTGCAGGCCGCCTATGCCGCCGCCAAGCGGGTGCGCAGCGAGACGCCGATCGCCGAGGGCGCCACCTCGCTGGCCGCCGCCGCCATCCAGGTGGCGCGCGACCTGCACGGCGACATCAGGCGCTGCGGTGCCCTGCTGGTCGGGTTGGGCGACATGGGCGCCCTGGTGCTGGAGGGCTTGCGCGAGGCGGGGCTGCCGCGGCTGACCGTCGCAGCACCGGTGGACCGGCGGGCGGAAGCGGCGGCGCGGCGGCTCGACGGGCATTTCGCCCACTGGGCCGATCTGGAGACGGCGATGACCGGCGCCGATATCCTGGTGACCGCGGCCGGTCTTGGGCGCTATATCCTCACGGCTCCGATGATGGAGGCGGTGCTGAAGCGCCGCCGCCGCCGGCCGGTCTTCGTGGTCGATGCCGCCATTCCGTCGGACGTCGACCCGGCGGTCGCCGGCATGGACGGCGCCTTCGTCTATGATCTGGCCGATCTGGAACGTGTGGCGTTGCAGGGCCGCGTCGGGCGCGAGGCGGCGACCCAGGCGGCCTGGATGATCGTGGACGAGGCGGTGGCCGCCTTCGCCCGCGACCGTGCGGAACGCGCCGCGGTGCCTGCCGTGGCGGCGCTCCGCACCCATTTCGAGGCGGAGCGGCGGCGCCTGCTGGCCGGGCATGCCGATCTGGACGCGGCGTCGGCGACGCGGCTGCTGGTCAACCGGCTGCTGCACGCCCCGTCGGAGGCGCTGCGGGCGCTGGCAGCCGACGGCAGCGGCGAAGGGTTGGCCGAACGGGCCGCGGCCGAACGGCTGATGTTCCGTCTTTTTGGGCTGGACAGGCTGACCGGCGCGGCACTGGAAGAGACTGAACGGGATAAGGACGAGCGACGTGAGCCTGGACGAGAAGTTCGATAAGGTGATGGCCCGGTATGACGAGCTGCGCGACACGCTTGCGGCCGGCCTGACCGAGTCCGGCGACTTCGCCCGGCTGTCCAAGGAATATGCCGACCTCACCCCGATCGCCGAAGCCATCGCGGAGCTGAAGAAGGGCCGTGCCGAGGCCGCCGATCTGGCGGAGATGATTGCCGACTCAGGTGCCGATCCCGAGATGAAGGCGATGGCGGAGGAGGAATTCCACGTCCTGACCAAGCGCATCCCGGAGCTGGAGCGCAAGGTGCAGATCTCGCTGCTGCCGAAGGACGAGGCGGACGAGAAGAACGCCATCCTGGAGGTGCGCGCCGGCACCGGCGGCGACGAGGCCGCCCTGTTCGCCGCCGAGCTGTTCGAGATGTACCGCCGCTATGCCGGCCTGCGTGGCTGGCGGTTCGAGGCGATGGACGTGAGCGAGACCGGCATCGGCGGCTACAAGGAGGCCACCGCCAACATCACCGGCCGCGGCGTGTTCGCCCGGCTGAAGTTCGAGTCCGGCGTCCACCGCGTCCAGCGCGTTCCGGCGACCGAGGCGCAGGGCCGCATCCACACCTCCGCCGCCACCGTCGCCGTGCTGCCCGAGGCGGAGGAGGTGGACATCCACATCGACGAGAAGGATTTGCGGATCGACGTCTTCCGCTCCTCCGGCCCCGGCGGCCAGTCGGTCAACACCACCGACAGCGCGGTGCGCATCACCCACCTGCCGACCGGGCTGGTGGTGAGCCAGCAGGACGAGAAGTCGCAGCACAAGAACAAGGCCAAGGCACTGAAGGTGCTGCGCGCCCGGCTGTACGACATGGAACGCGCCGCCAAGGATGCCGTCCGCGCCGCCGACCGCAAGAACCAGGTCGGCAGCGGCGACCGCTCGGAACGCATCCGCACCTACAATTTTCCCCAGGGGCGGGTGACCGACCACCGCATCAACCTGACGCTCTACAAGATCGACAAGGTGATGGCCGGCGAGGCGCTGGACGAACTGGTCGACGCGCTGATCGCCGAGGACGAGGCCGCCCGGTTGGCGGAGCTGGGGTGAGCCTTCACACGTCTACGCCCCAATCTCCCTCTCCCGCCGAAGGCGGGGGAGGGTCGGGGAGGGGGCCGAGCACCTCCCAGATCATGCGCGCTACTCCTTCGGGATTGCTGAGCACATCGGTGTTCCAGAAGCGCATCACCCGCCAGCCGGCATCCCTCATCCGCCGGTCCCGCACGGCATCGTAGAACGACCCGTTATGCTGTCTGCCATCGACTTCGACCACGAGCTTCACTTCAATGCAGGCGAAGTCGGCGATATAGGGCGGGATCGGGTGTTGGCGTCGGAAGTACCATCCGCGGATTTGGCGGCGGCGCAGCAGACTCCAAAGCTTGCGCTCGGCGTCGGTGGGAATGCGGCGCATGCCGCGTGCCTGGGTGAGCGCGGATTTCTTGGCGCGTGGCATGTGGTGTCGGCGTATGCCCCCTCCCTAACCCTCCCCCGCTTCGCGGGAGAGGGAACTTGGGGCGAGTTTGAATACGTATGTGTGGTTGAGGAAGGTGTAGAAAGGCCGCATCCATGAATCTCCGCACCCTGCGGGCGCAGGCCGAGGCGCGGCTGCGCGAGGCCGGCGTCGATACGCCGGACCTCGACGCCCGCTATCTGCTGGAACATGCGCTGACCCTCACCCGCACCGACTTCGTTACGAAGGCGGAACAACTCATCCCCGACGCCGACGCAGCCCGCGCGCTGGCGCTGGTCGAGCGCCGCGCCGGGCGGGAGCCGGTTGGGCGCATCCTGGGGCACCGGGAGTTCTGGACCATCGACCTCGCCCTCAATTCGGACACGCTGGAACCGCGGCCGGATACCGAGACGGTGGTGGAGGCGGTGTTCGCCGCGATTCCCGACCGAAAGGCCAATCTAAAGCTCATCGATTTCGGAACCGGAACGGGTTGCATCCTGCTGGCGCTGCTGTCGGAACTGCCGAACGCCACCGGTCTCGGCGTCGATCTCAGCCCGTTGGCGGTGGAGGCGGCGGCCGGGAATGCCGAGCGCAACGGGCTGGCGGACCGGGCCCGTTTCCAGACCGGCGACTGGGCCAAGGGGATCGGGGATCGTTTCGATATCGTGGTGTCCAACCCGCCCTACATCCCCAGCGCCGACATCGCCGCGCTGGAGCCGGAGGTGCGGGAGCACGACCCGCGCCGTGCGCTGGACGGAGGACCGGACGGACTGGAGCCCTACCGCATCCTCGCCGCCGAACTGCCGCGCCTGCTGGTCCCCGGGGGGCTGGCGGCCTTCGAGGTGGGGCAGGGTCAGGCGGAGGACGTGGCGGCGCTGGTCGAGGCGCAGGGCTTGGGCGAGACCGCGATCCTGTGTGACCTTGGTGGGGTAAAGCGTTGCGTCAGGGCACGAAAGGGGCTGTGAGGCGGCCGCTTATCCAAAAAAACGGTTGGATCGGCAGGCTTTGACGGGTAGTGTGCGGTACACGACCGCGAACCTATGGCCTGCGGAGCAAGAATCTCGGATGGTTTTCTGCCGAGCGCTGACCGCCATGGCCTGCCGCACGCGATGCGGACGCGTCGTTTGAACCCCGTGAGCGACCCATGGAAATCGTCCATGGCTGGCTCGGTGGCCGGGCCGGAAGGCCGGATGGCCGCCGGAGCGTTCCGGGGACTGCACTTCTCTTGCATGGGGCCTTAAGAGCCGAATGAGACAGGGACCGAACTCCAGGCGTTCGCGTGGTCGTGGCAACAGCGGCGGCGGGGGCAGCGGCGGCGGTGGTGGTGGTGGCGGGGGCGGCGGTGCCGGCCGGCGCCAGAACGTTCCGCTGCGTCATCAGACCTTCGACAGCAACGGCCCCGACGTCCGCATCCGCGGCAATGCGTGGCAGGTGCAGGAAAAATATCAGGCGCTGGCCCGCGACGCGATGTCGTCCGGCGATCGCGTGCAGGCGGAAAACTACCTGCAGCATGCGGAGCATTATCTCCGCATCATCAACCAGATCCAGGAATCGGAAAACCGCCAGCGCGGCGGCCAGCCCAGCATCGGGCATGGTCATCAGTCGCAGAGCGCCTCGCATGCCGGCGATGACGACGACCAGGGCGCCGAGGACGAGACCGACGGCGAGGAACGGGCGGCCGTCAACGCCTGAGACGTGACGCTTACCAGATGTGACGCTTATTCGACCGGCGTGACCGGGTCGCCCACCGCGATCCGGCCGCCGCCTGTCACCCGGGCGCGCAGCAGGATTTGGCTGTGGCCATAGCCGCGCTCCATGATGTTCGGCAGGCTGAGATCGGCGACGCCGGTGTCCGGGTTCACGTCGTTGCCGGGCGTACAGTCCAGCGCCTCCACCACCTCCAGCGTCGCGGCACCCACGGTCAGGGTCCGGCCGATCCAGCCGCGTTCCGCCCAGGGATCGATGCCGTCCACCAGCAGGTTGGCCCGCAGGCGCCGGGGATCGACCGGCTGCTTTGCAATCCGCTCTTCCAGATCGTGCAGGCTGGCAAGGTTCAGCAGCGTGACCGACGGCTCCTCGCTGTTGCCGAAGGCGCCGTGCTGCGCCTCGATCAGCCGGGGCATGCCGGGGACGATCCCGGCCAGATAGGCGGCGAAGAACTGTTCCAGCAGCGTGCGGCCCATCGGCTGGTCCAACCGGCCGCGCGACACCTGTCGTCCGCCGCGGCGGATGATCAACGCCCGCGTCGCCTCGTCGAACTCGGTCTGCAGCGCCGCCAGCTTTTCGGTGCGGTCCAGCGTGAAGAAGTCCGACGGCAGGCGCCAGCCCTCCGTCTCGGTATCCAGGGCCGCCGGGCCGTGCAGCAGGCCGTAACGGCGGTCGAGCGGAATGGCCTGGCCGGCGGTCAGGTCGGTGGCGGGAAGGTCCTGGCCGCTCATGCCCTTGACGGGATAGCGGCGGATGGCGGTCAGTGTGGCGTTCATTGCACTGCACAATGAAAGGGCTGGAGCATCCCTGTCAACCGATGCTGTGCCTGTATCTTACGCTTCGGCTGGGGTAAAGGCCGTCGGAATCGCCCGAGCCGCCCACTCCACCCCCTAATCTGGTGCCGTTACCAGCGTTCGGCGACCGGACGGTGCCCCAGAAGTTCCTCCAGCCGCCGTCCGGTGGCCGGCGACAGTCCTGCCGGCAACCGGTCGAGCGGGAAGAATCGGGCCTCCACGATCTCCACCCCGTCCGCCTTCGGGCTGCCGCTCCAACTGGGTACGACGAAAACCGCCACATGGTCGCTCGCTCCGTTGCGGAAGCGGGCGTAGATGCCGAAAGGCTGAGCGGGGCGGTCGGCGATCAGCCCGACCTCTTCCCGCACCTCGCGCCGCATGGCATCGACCAGCGTCTCCCCCCGTCCGACGCCGCCGCCCGGCAGGTGCCAGCCATCGACATAGCTGTGCCGGATCAGCAGAACACTGGGGTTGGCCGGGTCCGAGTCGTCGATGACGATCGCCCGCACCCCCATGGTCAGCGGCCGGGCGATCTGGTGCCAGACCCCGCGCAGGGTCCAGGCGAGACGAAGCAGTCGGGCCGTCATGGTCCTGGGCATGGCGTGGTGGGCGGGAACCGGCGAAGGTTTCGTGGCGGGTGCGGCGGTGCGCGTGCTGGAGGCGGCCAAGTCGGTCATGATGGCAATCCGGAAGGACCCGTGGACGACGGGCGGGCGGAAGTCTAGCCGGGCCGGGCGCGTGCCGTGTAGGGGGGCAATCGGCGGGGCGGGTGCTACCCCTTTTCCACGGTCCTAGGCGGTCCGGCGGAGAGGGTCTTGGTCGCGTTTCACCACCGATAACCTTTCTGCACAGATGGTCTTGCATGGCCCTTTGCCCTGCCTACATCTTCGGCAGCATCCTTGCGGATCGCACAGGTACGTGGATCGGATTGACCGGGCTGCCTCGCGGACGGTCGACGGGAGAAAGGGAAGCATCATGGATTTCGAGCAATACACCGAGCGTAGCCGCGGGTTCATTCAGTCTGCGCAGACCCTGGCCGTGCGCCGTGGGCATCAGCGCCTGACCCCGGAACATCTGCTGAAGACCCTGCTGGACGACAAGGAAGGCCTTGCCGCCAACCTGATCCGTGCGGCGGGCGGCGACCCCAAGGCGGCCCTGTCGGCGGTCGATGCCGAACTGGACAAGCTGCCGAAGGTCGAGGGCAGCGGCGCCGGTCAGCTCTATCTGACGCCCGAACTCTCCCGCGTGTTCGAACAGGCGGAGAAGGTCGCCGAAAAGGCCGGCGACAGCTTCGTCACCGCCGAACGCATCCTGCTGGCGCTCGCCATGGCCGACGGCACCCCGTCCGCTAAGGCGCTGAAGGCTGCCGGCGTGACGCCGCAGGCGCTGAACACCGCCATCAACGACATCCGCAAGGGCCGCACCGCCGACAGCGCCAGCGCCGAGCAGGGCTATGACGCCCTGAAGAAGTACGCCCGCGACCTGACCGCCGCGGCACGCGACGGCAAGCTTGACCCCGTGATCGGCCGCGACGAGGAAATCCGCCGCACCATCCAGGTGCTGGCCCGCCGCACCAAGAACAACCCCGTCCTGATCGGCGAGCCCGGCGTCGGCAAGACCGCCATCGTCGAGGGGCTGGCCCAGCGCATCGTCAAGGGCGACGTGCCGGAAGGCTTGAAGAACAAGCAGCTGCTGTCGCTCGACCTCGGCGCGCTGGTGGCCGGCGCCAAGTATCGCGGCGAGTTCGAGGAGCGGCTGAAGGCGGTGCTGTCGGAAATCCAGGCCGCGGCCGGCGAGATCGTCGTCTTCATCGACGAGCTGCACACGCTGGTCGGCGCCGGCAAGTCGGACGGCGCGATGGACGCCTCCAACATGCTGAAGCCGGCGCTGGCGCGCGGCGAACTGCATTGCGTCGGCGCCACCACGCTGGACGAGTTCCGCAAGTATATCGAGAAGGACGCGGCGCTGGCCCGGCGGTTCCAGCCGGTCTTCGTGTCGGAGCCGACGGTGGAGGACACCATCTCCATCCTGCGCGGCCTGAAGGAGCGCTATGAGGTCCACCATGGCGTGCGCATCACCGATAGCGCCATCGTGTCGGCGGCGACCCTGTCCAACCGCTACATCACCGACCGCTTCCTGCCTGACAAGGCCATCGACCTGATCGACGAGGCGGCGAGCCGCCTGCGCATGGCGGTGGACAGCAAGCCGGAGGCCATCGACGAGCTGGACCGCCGCATCATCCAGCTGAAGATCGAGCGCGAGGCGCTGAAGCGCGAGCAGGATGCCGCGTCGCGCGACCGCCTGACCAACCTGGAGCGCGAGCTGTCCGATCTGGAGCAGGAATCGGCCGAGTTGACCGCCAAGTGGCAGGCCGAGAAGGACCAGCTGCAGGGCGCGCAGAAGATCAAGGAGGATCTGGAGAAGGCCCGCACCGAACTGGAGACGTCGCAGCGTGACGGCAACTGGGGCCGCGCGGGCGAACTGGCTTATGGCGTCATTCCGGGTCTGGAAAAGGCGCTGAAGGATGCCGAGGAGCATGCCAGCAGCCGCATGCTGAACGAGGAGGTCCGCGACAGCGACATCGCCGCGGTGGTCAGCCGCTGGACCGGCGTGCCGGTCGACAAGATGCTGGCTGGCGAGCGCGAGAAGCTGCTGGCGATGGAGGAGAAGCTGCGCGGCCGGGTCATCGGCCAGGACGAGGCCATCGTCGCCGTGTCCAACGCCGTGCGCCGGGCGCGGGCCGGCTTGCAGGACCCGAACCGTCCGATCGGCTCCTTCCTGTTCCTGGGTCCGACCGGCGTCGGCAAGACCGAGCTGACCAAGGCGCTGGCCGAATTCCTGTTCGACGACGAGACGGCGATGGTCCGGCTCGATATGTCGGAGTACATGGAAAAGCACTCCGTCGCCCGCATGATCGGCGCGCCTCCGGGCTATGTCGGCTATGAGGAGGGCGGGGCGCTGACCGAAGCGGTGCGCCGCCGGCCCTATCAGGTCGTGCTGTTCGACGAGGTGGAGAAGGCCCACCCCGACGTCTTCAACGTGCTGCTGCAGGTGCTGGACGACGGCCGTCTGACCGACGGGCAGGGCCGTACCGTCGACTTCCGCAACGTCGTCATCATCATGACCTCCAACCTCGGCTCGCAGGCGCTGGCCGAGCAGGCGGAGGGCGAGGACAGCGCGGCGGTGCGCGACGAGGTGATGGAAGCCGTCCGGGCCCATTTCCGGCCGGAGTTCCTGAACCGCCTGGACGAGATCCTGCTGTTCCACCGGCTCGACCGCCGGCATATGGGCGGCATCGTCAAGATCCAGCTCGGCCGCCTGACGAAGATGCTCGCCGACCGCGAGATCACGCTGACGGTGGACGAGGCCGCGACCGAATGGCTGGCCGAGGCCGGCTACGACCCGGTCTACGGCGCCCGTCCGCTGAAGCGGGTGATCCAGCGCGAGCTGCAGAACCCAATGGCGACCCTGATCCTGGAAGGCCGCATCAAGGACGGCCAGACGGTGGCGGTCGGGGCCGAAGGCGGTTCGCTGACCATCGATGGCCAGCCGGTGAGCGGGTTGGTCCGCAAGGGCTGACGTCTGTGCCGGCCGCATTGCACCGATGAGTGCGATGCAGCTTTGTCGGGTGGCTGAACTGTGCGTATGATCGGCGGAACTGTTTAACATATCGAACAGTTTCCGCCGATCCTTCGCGGACGGCGGGGCAACGCACCCGAACGCCCGAACAGGAAGCCACGTTCCATGACCGCTCCCGTCAGCACCGCCGGCAATTCCGCCGCCAGCCGCGACAAGGCCTTCGTCCTCCATCCCTACACCAACCTGGATGTCCACGAGACGCAGGGGCCGATGATCATCGAACGCGGCGAAGGCATCCGCGTCTTCGACGACGGCGGCCGGGATTACATCGAGGGGATGGCCAGCCTGTGGTGCGTCTCGCTCGGCTGGGGTGAGGAGCGGCTGGTCCAGGCGGCGACCAAGCAGATGCGGCAGCTGTCCACCTATCACATCTTCGGCCACAAGTCGCACGAGCCGGGCATCGATCTGGCGGAAAAACTGATCGGGCTGGCGCCGGTGCCGATGTCGAAGGTCTTCTTTGCCAATTCAGGCTCGGAAGCCAACGACACCGCGATCAAGCTGATCTGGTACTACAACAACGCGCTCGGCCGGCCGGAGAAGAAGAAGATCCTCTCGCGCCAGCGCGCCTATCACGGCGTGACGGTGGCGACCGCCAGCCTGACCGGGCTGCCCAACAACCACCGCGATTTCGACCTGCCGATCGCCCGCATCATCCACGGCGACTGCCCGCACCACTACCGCAATGCGCTTGAGGGCGAGAGCGAGGAGGCCTTCGCCACCCGTCTCGCCGAACAGTTGGAGGCGCTGATCCTGGCCGAGGGGCCGGACACCGTCGCCGCCATGTTCGCCGAGCCGGTGATGGGCGCCGGCGGCGTCGTGGTGCCGCCCGCGACCTACTTCGCCAAGATCCAGCCGGTGTTGAAGAAATACGACATCCTGCTGGTCGCCGACGAGGTGATCTGCGGATTCGGCCGCACCGGCAATTTCTGGGGCAGCCAGACCATGGGCATGCAGCCGGACATCCTGACCTGCGCCAAGCAGCTGTCGTCGGGCTATCTGCCGATCTCCGCCGTCATGGTGACCGACGCGATCTATCGCGCCTGCGTCGACGAGAGCCGGAAGATCGGCACCTTCGGCCATGGCTACACCTACTCCGCCCATCCGGTGGCGGCGGCGGTGGCACTGGAAACGCTGAACATCTACGAGGAACGCGACATCGTCGGCCATGTCCGATCGGTCGCCCCGGCCTTCCAGTCGCGGCTGAAGGCGCTGGCCGAGCATCCGCTGGTCGGCGAAGCCCGCGGCATCGGCCTGATCGGCGCGCTGGAACTGGTGGCCGACAAGGCGACCAAGACGCCCTTCGATCCGCCCGGCCGCGCCGGTGCGCTGGTCAACGGCCTTGCCCAGGACAACGGCCTGATCGTCCGCGCCATGGGTGATTCCATCGCGCTCTGTCCGCCGCTGGTGATCTCGGAGGCGGAGATCCACGAGACCTTCGACCGCCTGACCAAGGCGCTCGACTCCGCGGTGCCGGTTCTGCGGGGGTAGGGATGACACCCTCTCCCGCCCCGGGAGAGGGAAGGGGCCCAAGCAAAGCTTGGGAAGGGTGAGGGGTGATCCAAGGATCAGAAATCCATGTTTGGAATACCCCTCACCCTCCCACCTTCGGCGGGCCCCTCCCTCTCCCGGGGCGGGAGAGGGGACTCAGAGGCGCCGCAGATGCATCTTGCCCAGGCCGCCCAGCGCGTCGAACAGCTGGCGGAACTGGGTGAGGAACTGCTCCCAGGTCACCTTCGTCGTCGGCTCGATGGCGGCGTGCAGGGCGCCCAGGCTGGTCTTGCCGTCGACCCTAGACAGGATCGGGCCGGCCAGCCGGGGCAGGGGCAGCGCCACCACGCTGCCCATCAGGTCGAACTCCAGGCTGCCGCCGGGCGGCACGGCCTTCGCCACGGTCTTGCCGTCGATGTCGCGCAGGACCGGAACCACGTCAGGCCTGTCCGGCTGGATGCGGGCGGCGTCCAGATCGGCAGGGCGCAGCAGATAGGCGATGTGCTTGGTAAAGGCGCCGGTGATCCGCTCGGTCCAGGCGGCGCGCTCCAGCATGCTGAGCCCCGTCAGTTGCTTCAGGACGCGGGCGTCCTTGACCCACAGCGACGGCTCATAGCGCAGCGGGTCGATCAGCGTCGCGATGGCGAGACCGGCGCTGTCCGCCAGTTCCGCCAGTTGAGGCACGCTGTAGGGACGGTCGCAACTGTGCAGCAGCAGGTCGTAGAGGTTGGCGTCGGCCAGCCGGTGGTCGCTGATGTGCGGGTTGTTCAGCAGCCAGTTGGTCGGCGGCAGGGCCTGGATCAGTCGGCGGGCCAGCGCCACCTTCTCGGCCGGCGGCAGCCCTTCGGTCATGCCGCGCAGAGCCTCCTGCATCGGGTAGACGCCGGTGCGGCCATAGGGCGCGTAGACCATGATGCCGATGCCGCCGCCGGGCGCCAGCGCCCCGGCCAGCGAGCGCAGGCCGGCCGACGGGTCGTCCAGATGGTGCAGCACGCCGCAGCAATCGATGTAGTCGAATGGCCCGGCTTCCGAAACGAGTCCTTCCAATTCAAGCAGAGACCCGCGGCGGAAGTCGATGTTGGTCAGGCCGCGCGCCTTGGCCCGCGCCTCGGCGATGGCGCGGCTGGCGTCTGACAGGTCGATGTAGGTGATGCGGCCGGGATTGCCGGCGTCGGCCATCTGCTGCGCCAGCATGATGGTGCCGTCCCCCGTGCCGCCGCCGGCCACCAGAACACGCAGCGGCTTGGAATGATCGATCCGGCCGCCGAAGACGTGCTGGACCAGCTCGTCCAGATGGCTGGGCGAGCCGGTGACCAGCCGTTCGGCCTCGTCGGCCGGGTTGCGCGCCGGATAGGGATAGGCTTCATACTGGGCGCGCAGGTCGTCGATGCTCATGGGGGATTGCTCATAAGGAACGGGCGCGGCGACCATAGCACCGCGCCTGCCGTTGCGGCACCCGTTCGGTGGCGATCCTTGTGCCTCAGCCCGGCCAGCCCGTCGCCGCACGCACCTCACCCACCCGCGTGCCGGCGCGGTTCAGCAGCGGTGCGGTCAGTAGTTGCGGCACACGCGCCCATTGGGCGTCGGTCAGTGCCCGGGTCGAGCGGATCAGGGCGGCCAGCGCGACCTCGCGGGCGCGGGCGGCGCCATCCTCGATCTTCAGCGCGATGCCGATGCCCTGCTCCGGGATCACGGCGCAGCCGACACCCTCGGCCCCGCCCTTGACCAGCACGGCGCCGCCGGCCGCCTCCATCAGCGCGGTGTCGAAGGTGCCGGTGCCGCCGATCAGGAAGGGGTGCTTGCCCCAGGCGGCGGCGATGCGGGTGACGGCCTCCGCCCGGGCATCGGGCAGGTCGACCGGGTCAGCGATGCGGGCCATGGCATAGGCGATGGCGCCCAGCGGGATGCCGATGGTGGGGATGGAACAGCCATCGACACCCCAGGGCGCGCCGAACAGGTCCTGGCCGGTCATCTGCTCCATCACGCCCAGGATGCGCTGCTGCACCGGGTGTTCGTAGCGGACATAGCCCTTCAACCGCTCGCCCTTGTGCTTGGCGGTGGTCAGGAAGCCGCTGTGCTTGCCCGAACAATTGTTGTGGAAGGCGGTCGGCGCCTCGCCGCGGCGGACCAGATCCTCGGCGGTGGCGGGATCGTAGGGGATCTGCGCGCCGCATTCGTAATCGTCGAGCGTCAGCCCGACCCGCTCCGCCCAGGACCGCGCCAGCTCGGTGTGGCGCGCCTCGCCATTGTGGGAGGCGCAGGCGAGCGCCAGTTCCTCGTCCCCCAGCCCGAAGGCGTGGAGCGCGCCGCTTTCCACCAGCGGGATCGCCTGCAGCGACTTGATGGCGGAGCGCGGGTAGACGGACGCGTCGATGTCGCCCCAGCGCGCCAGCACATGGCCGCCGGCATCGACGATGCAGGCGCGGGCGCGGTGGACCGACTCCACCAGGCTGCCGCGCGTCACCTCGACGGTGATCGGGCTTTCCGCCGGTCCGGAGAGGTCGGCGCGGCCTTCGGCGCTCTCGCCATGATGGTGGGAATGGCCGTGGTGGTGATCCCCACCGCAGCAGGAATGGTCGGGAGTATGATCGTGGCTCATGCCGGCAAGCTTGCCTCGGGCGGCCGGCGGCGGCAAGCTCCCGCCCGGTTATCCTTACCTCGGAATGTGCGGGTTCTTCATGCGTGGTTATTTCGGAATTGGGGTCGAGCGGATCAGCAAGCCGGGGAACGTCGGCAACCTGATGCGCACCGCCCATGCCTTCGGCGCCTCCTTCTTCTTCGCCATCGATCCGGAACCGGATCTGCGGGAGACGAAGCTGGTCGACACCTCGGGCGCCACGCTGCACCTGCCGCTCTACATCCACGAGCGGGTCGCCGACTTCACCCTGCCCCGGGACTGCATGCTGGTCGGGGTGGAACTGACCGACGACGCGGTGGAACTGCCGAGCTTCCGTCACCCGTCCCGCGCCGCCTATGTGCTGGGGCCGGAGCGCGACAGCCTGTCGCCCGCCCTGCTGGCGCGTTGCGACCATGTGGTGAAGATCCCAATGTCCTTCTGCATCAATGTCGGCGTCGCCGGGGCGCTGGTGATGTATGACCGCATGATCTCGCTCGGCCGCTTCGCCGAGCGCCCGGTCCGTCCCGGCGGCCCGCTGGAGGCGCCGGCCCAGCACCGGCACGGCCGCCAGATCATGCGCAATGCCGACCGCCGCCGCCGCATCCGCGGGGAGCAGAAGCCGGCGGAGAGTGACGGCGACGAGTAAGGACCGGGATCAGATCGGCAGCGGATCGTCCCCGGCGACGGCGCAGATCCGCTGCACCACCGCCGGCTTCGGTGCCGATGCCTCCCCCTGTTCGAAGGCCACCACCTGAAGCGTGCCGCGCACGGCCTCCAGCAACTCGCCCCGGCGCAGCAGGAAATCGGGGGAGGAGGGGCGGCCGAAGCGGGCGTTGCCGTCGGCGAAGGTCTCGTAGATCAGCACGCCGCCCGGCTCCAGCGCCGCCAGCAGGGCGGGGAGGAGCGGACGGTGCAGGTAGTTGGTGACGACGATCCCGGCGAAGCGGGCGTCGGCGGGCAGGGGGCCGAGGCGACCTGCCGAATCGCCGGTTTCCAAATCAGCTTCGACGAGAGTGACGCCGGCGGTGCCCTCCAGGTCGGTGACGCCGCCGAGGTCGCGGTCCAGCCCGACCACTGGATGGCCGCGCCGCTGGAACAGACGCAGATGCCGCCCGCCGCCGCAGGCGAGGTCGAGCACCGGGCCGCCGGCGCGCACCAGCGGAGCGAATCGCTCCACCCAGGCGGAGGGCGGCGACAGCGGATGCGGTGTCGGCATGGCGGATTTTCCTTATCCAGACTTTTTCGGTATTATGTAGCAAACGCCACCGCCTCAATTTCCGCTAAGCCTCTGATTTCGCCTAGACTCCCGTCAGTTTTCCATACGGGAGCAAGCTCATGTCGGACGATCCCAACCCCTTCGTCATCTCTGGACTGATCCAGAAGCGGGCCGAAGTCTCAGGCGAGGTAGCGAAGGCCCGCATTGCCCTAGAGCGTGCCATAGCGGACCTACAGGCGATAGACCACCGTGCCTTGGACTTGATGGGCTACACGGAGACGGCGGAGAACATCCCCAGGAAGACCCGTGGCGGGAAGATGGAGGTGGAGGCCGCAGAAGCCATGCGTGCGTTCATCCGACGCACCCTAGCCGGTTCAGCCCCCATGCGGGCGTCTGCCATTGCCAAGCGCTATAGGGAGGAACACGGCATCACCGCATCTGACCGGCGGACGGCAGAGTACTACCGATACAAGGTTCTCAACGGCTTACGCTCCCTCAAGGCCAAGGGAGAGGCGGAGATGATCGGGAAGAACATGGGGGCGGTGTGGAAACTAGCAGAGCCATGAATGGAGCCCCCATGCGACCACTCAAGCCCATAGCCAACTGAGCCAACCTGCCCGCTTGGGCGCACTCTTCGTTGGGGGGAGCGCAGGCATTGTAGTGGACGCCTGCTTTCCCTTGTATGCATCTAGGAACGCCCGCAAGGCCCAGCTAAGCCAATACGGGTCAACTTGGCGCCGCTCCTTGAGGCATACAAAGAAATCTCTCTCCACATCTGGGGGAATATTTTCCAAATCAAGAGCGAGCGCTGAGCAAGTGAAAAGGTATACAAAAATCCAGCAAGTAATACTTAAATATGCGACACGCATTTTTTCGCTTTCAAAGCGAAAAAAGGCATCCAAGCTTCTAGATGAAAGCGTGACTATCGTAAACGCGCAAATCTTTGTGGCGTTTATGAAGTCTCCGTCTTTGTAGTCATTGTCGCTCTTGAACATAGCCACAGCGGAGAAATACGCAGCAATGGCGTTATCAAGATCTATGGCGTCTTCATTGAATGAAATTTCTGTTCTAACGTCATGGAAATCATAAACAATAGTGCGCATAATCTCGGCGGCATCGCGCCCAGACTTAACCCAAAGTCGGCGACGCGCAAGGAACTTAAAGCTGTCCCTGCTAACGCAGCCTAAGTCAGACTCATTCATGTTAGTATATTCTTTTGATTATTACCTAGCGGACCTGTCGCGAACGAGCCTCTTGAGTCTCTCAAGAAACGTTTCTTTGTTGTTATCAAGGTAACGCATAGCGGCCTCATCGTCGAAGACTGGGCTGCTATTCTTCATCTTAAAGTCCAGCATTATATCATGATCTGGGATAGGGTATAATGCGTTCGGCCCAACCCCGTGACCTAAAGACTTCATTGTAGCCCCCCGTTACATTATATTTGCTTACAAAGCGTCAGAAAGGACTGGCGCTCCTGGGTTCCTTAGCGCGAAGGAGAAAGGGGCCCGCATCCCCATTTGTCAAGCAAATTGTGGGTATCTGTCAAGCGACAGTCGCCACCGCACGGCAAAAATCCGCGAACCCAACTGAGTAGCGGCCTAAACGAATTCCAAGGAATGCTATTTACCGCTTTGGAGCGGCGACAGGAACGGGCTGCTAACGCTAATCGTTAGCGACTCGCGCCCCGTTGCCAATAGCCGGTGAAGTCCACCGACTGGCGCAGGCTGGCGGCGCGGTACGCAACGATCTTGAACAGTTCGCCGTTCGACTGGCGCCGGTAATCCTCGCGCCAAGCCATCTCACCAGCGTAGCGGGTCAGGTACAGGCCGCTGATGTGGTGGTGCTGGCCGAGTTCGGCGCGGCGCAGCCGGGAGAAGAAGCTTTCCGCCATGTTGGTGCAGGCTTCATCCCAGCTATAGGCTTCGCGGTGGTTGACGCGGTGCATGGCGAAGCGGCCATTCAGATCGTCCCAGGACTTCGCTTCGTCGGCATGAACCGTGGTGCCCTTGGCGACACGGGCCTTGATGAAGTCGGTAGCGTCGGCTTCGTTCTGGAAGACGTTGGTGACGGTGCGACCGTCACGCTCGCGGATCGCCACCACCACGCGGCGCTTGCCGCTCTGGTTCTCAGCAAGGCGACGGTCGCGGCGGTTCTTCTTGTGGTTGGCCGGCTTGACGTAACCGCCGACATAGCAGCCGTCCACCTCAACCTCTTCACCCTCGCCACCAACCACCATGCCCTTCATCTCGGAAGCCATGGCTTCGCGGAGCTTGTGGCAGAGGACGAAGGCCGTCTTGTACTGAACGTCCAGGTCCCGGCCAAGCTGGAGGGCTGAGATGCCCTTAGCAGCGTTTACGAACAGGACGATAGCGGCCAGATACTCCCGGATCGACAGCTTATGATAGGCGAACAGCGTGCCGCTGGTCGGGCTGTAGTCCTTGCGGCAGTCCTTGCAGCGATAGCGCGGACGGCCATTCCGGGGAACGTCGTAGCTGGTCAGAGAACCGCAGTGGGGGCAAACCGGCTTACCTTCCGTGCTGGCCCAGCGGATGCGGCAGAACACTTCCCAAGCTTCCGCTTCCTCCATGCGCAGCACCTTACGGAGCGAGATGCTCCGTGCGGCTGCGGAAAGGAGGAAGTGCTGGGACACGGCGGGGAGCCCCAACGCTTTTCGTTGAAGTCAGTTATATCCGTGGATTTGCGCTACGTCAACGGTTTCCGTTGGCGTTGACGCCAGTTTGTGATGTCGCTACATTTCTCTAATGCTGACTCCGGAGCAGAGCCGCGCCGCGCGCGGGTGGTTGGAATGGTCGCAGGACGATTTAGCGAAACGTGCAAACGTCTCGCTATCGACTGTTCGCGACTTCGAGAAAGGCAGGCGAGTTCCGATTGCCAATAACTTGGAGGCAATCAGGAAGGCGCTGGAAGGCGCAGGCATTTCGTGCCTGACCGATGAAGCGGGAAAGGCCACTGGCATCCGCTTTAATGAGACGCCAGTGACCGATAGTTGAGGCTATTGGGTGAGCGGACGGCGCCCCGCAGTCGCTGGGACGGCTCCGCTAACGGCGCAAGCTAGCGCCGGGGCCAACGCCGCGAGTGCTGGCAGACGATCTCAGGGCGACCGTAACGGAAGCGGGTGTAGGAACGCACGCGCACGCGCAGATTAACGGTAAGCATGAACGTAACTCCTTATCGTTGACGCTTGCCAACGGGAGCCATTCCATGCGAATATCCGCGCTGCTACGGCTGACGGACCTCGCAAGGGGACTCCTATCGGCTACGTCAGTGGGGTGGAAGTTTCACTGACAAACCTTTCGTCTTTTGGCGTTAGGCTTTTAGGGACCTGACAACGAGGGCTCCTACCCCCTCCTTGTCAGGCTCCCGATCCCCCTGTTCCGCCGGGGACCTGAGAGCAGCGATTACGTTAGCTCTGGCGCAATCTCACTCCTTCCAAGAAGCATCAAGCAACGACGACGGAAGCGATGTTTGTCCGCTAGCATCGTCATTATCGGTCTCGGCCTGCTCGTCCGCATCATCCGTAGCGTCGCCAAGCTGGGCGAGTTTTTTCCCTCTGAGTTTTTGGTACGCCTCAAAGCGCTCTAGGAGCGACAGGCCCGCAGGCGTCAAGCTCAACTTCTCTTCCGCGCCTCTTTCGTACACAAAGCCGGACTGCAAGTCGGAAACCATCTGATCGCGCACGCGCTTCTCAGACAGGTTCGTGACTTCGGCTATTTCATGACGGCTGAGGTTTTCGAACGTCCGCAGTGCGATGAACATCTGGTACCGCTGCGGGCCGATCCGAGCGCGCGGCGGCTTCTGGGGTTCAGCATCCTTGGCCCCAATCGCCACAGAGATCGCCAGTTGCCCAACGCCACCATCGGCGTTCGTGCCGAGCATCTTGCGGTACAGCGCCTCTGTGGTATCCAAGGCGCGCTCTTGCTCTTGGATTTTCGCCCGTCGCACAAGGCAGTCTTCAAGAAGCGCCTTCAACTCTTGTTCGCGCATGCTGATGGCCTCGACTTGCGAACGCAAGTCGGAGCGGATGCGCGCGTGCGCAGTCAATACCTGGTTGAGAGTTGCGTCCAGCGGGGGCGTGTCGTCCATGAGGAAGTGGTAACCTGCACAACCCGGCGAGTCAATCGCCGTAGTTTGAGTAGTTCACTGACACGGGGACGAATGGGCGGTTTGCGCCACTTGTGGCGTAAACCTAACCAGAAAGTTATAGGCCGCGGCGCTGTAACGGGCCAAGAGGCGCCACTTTTTTGCCAAATTGAGTAGCCCTAAGCGCGGCGCTCTTGTGAATTTGGCTGCGACTCGGGCTGATGGCGGCGCGACTCGGGCGCGTGAAACTAGCGCTCCGGTAGGCTAGACTGCGGCCATTCCATCAGCCGATCTGGCGGGAAAGAAGGGCGGTGGCGTTTGCTACATAATACCGGACTTTTTTCGATGGCCGAGGGAACGATATCACAGGAGCTACGTCGGACAGGCCCGTCCGATGTTTGACGGCGCGGCCCGGCCGTGCTGAATTAGGGCGATTCCCCGAGTCGCGCCGCTACCCGGACCGGCGTACCGGGGCCTGTCCTTCCTGCTGCGGGTTAGTTTGGGGCTTGTGGGGATATGATCCTCTTCGCGTTGAGATGCTCGGCCGACCACCAGTTCGAGGCGTGGTTCCGCAACGGCGCCGCCTATGACGAACAGGCGGCGGCGCACCAGATCGCCTGCCCGATCTGCGGCGACACCGTCGTCGGCAAGGCGCCAATGGCCCCGCGCATCGCCAAGGGCGTCGCCAGGGCCGCCGACCGCGCCCGCGAACAGGCCGAAGCGGTGGCCGCGAACGCCCCACCGTCCGCGGCCCCGGCCGCCCCGGCCAATGCCGTGCCCGCCGCCCTTCCCGCGCCGATTCCCGCACCCGTCCCTCTGCCGAACGCCGCCGACGTCGTCGCCGCCCTGCCGCCCAGCCTGAACGACGCCCAGCGCGAGGCAGTTGCGGAGGTGATGCGGCAGCTGACCGAGGTGCGGCGCAGCGTGGAAAAGAACTGCGACTATGTCGGCGACCGCTTCGCCGAGGAGGCGCGGCGCATCCATTACGGCGAGTCCGATCCGCGCGGCATCTATGGCGAGGCGTCGGACGAGGAAGTCGCCGAACTCAACGACGAGGGTGTGACCTTCCACCGCATCCCCTGGATTCCGCGCACCGACTCCTGAGCGCGACAGGCGGGCAGATCGGCGGCCATGGTCCGGCCGGCCGGCGGATCGCCACTGATTCCGCACGAAACCATTTGAAAAACTGACTATTTGCAGGGCGCTCCCAACAGGGGGCGCCTTTGCATTTGCGGCTACTGCATTGAGTTGGTTTTGTTTTTCGGCATGCGCCGGCCTGCCGGCAACCCGCCCCATCGACCAAGGTAGGGGGTGCGCCCAACAATGATCTGTATCAAACAATTGGGCAGGTCAAGGGCGTACGAATTACGGGGAGAAACCCGGACGCGACTGCCCGGACGGCAACTGCCAGCCTGTCTCTTGGACGTGTCTCTCGGACCCAGCCTTGCGGACGGCCGAACACTTGCCGGCACTCGATGAGGGGACGCACATGAATCAAAATGCACAACGGATCGTGAACAATCCGAAGTTCCAGGAGCTGGTGGCCAAGCGGTCCGCCTTCGCCTGGACTTTGTCGATTGCCATGCTGGTCATCTATTTCGGCTTCATTCTGCTGGTTGCCTTCGGGAAAGAGTTCCTGGGCACGCCCATCGGTTCGGGCGTCACCACCTGGGGCATGCCCATCGGCGTCTTCACCATTCTGTCCGCCTTCATCCTGACCGGCATCTACGTCCAGCGGGCGAACGGCGAATTCGATGAACTGAACCGCCAGATCCTGGAGGAAACCAAGTGATGCGCGCCGTCACCACCCGCATCGCCAGCACGGTCGCCGCGACGGCCGCCGCGGCCGGTGCCCTGGTTCCCGCCTCCGTCTATGCCGCCGGCGCCGTCGACGGCCCGGTGCAGAAGCAGGCGACGAACGTCGAAGCCATCGTGATGTTCCTCGCCTTCGTGCTGTTCACGCTGGGCATCACCTACTGGGCGGCGCGCCGTACCAAGTCGGCCAAGGACTTCTACGCCGCCGGCGGCGGCATCACCGGCTTCCAGAACGGCCTGGCCATCGCCGGCGACTACATGTCGGCGGCCTCCTTCCTCGGCATCGCCGGCCTGGTGTACGCCAACGGCTTCGACGGCCTGATCTACTCGGTCGGCTTCCTGGTCGGCTGGCCGATCGTGCTGTTCCTGATCGCGGAGCGGCTGCGCAACCTCGGCAAGTACACCTTCGCCGACGTCGCCTCCTACCGCTTCCAGCAGACGCCGATCCGCACGCTGTCGGCCTGCGGCTCGCTGGCGACGGTCACCTTCTACCTGATCGCCCAGATGGTCGGCGCCGGCAAGCTGATCCAGCTGCTGTTCGGTCTCGACTACATGGTCGCCGTCATCATCGTCGGCGTGCTGATGATCGGTTACGTGACCTTCGGCGGCATGCTGGCGACCACCTGGGTGCAGATCATCAAGGCGGTGCTGCTGCTGTCCGGCGCGTCCTTCATGGCCTTCATGATCCTCGCCAAGTTCGGCTTCAGCCCCGAGGCGATGTTCCAGGCTGCCGTCAACGTCCACCCGAAGGGTCTGGCCATCATGTCGCCGGGCACCTTCGTCACCGATCCGGTCGACACCATCTCGCTCGGCCTGACCCTGATGTTCGGCACCGCCGGCCTGCCGCACATCCTGATGCGCTTCTTCACCGTTTCCGACGCCAAGGAAGCCCGCAAGTCGGTCTTCTACGCCACCGGCTTCATCGGCTACTTCTACATCCTGACCTTCATCATCGGCTTCGGCGCCATCGTCCTGATCCTGGGCAAGGATGCCAACGGTGCCTATCCGTTCCTGACCGCCGCCCCGGCGGAAGGCGTCAAGGCGGCTGTCGCCTCGGTCATCGGCGGCACCAACATGGCGGCCATCCACACCGCCCATGCGATCGGTGGCGACCTGTTCTTCGGCTTCATCTCCGCCGTCGCCTTCGCCACCATCCTGGCGGTGGTCGCGGGTCTGACGCTGGCCGGCGCCTCGGCCGTGTCGCATGACCTCTACGCCTCGGTCTTCGCCCGTGGCCGTGCCAACGAGGCCGACGAGATCCGCGTGTCGAAGATCACCACGGTCATCATCGGCATCGTCTCCATCGTGCTGGGCATCGCCTTCGAGAACCAGAACGTCGCCTTCATGGTGGGTCTGGCCTTCGCCATCGCCGCCTCGACCAACTTCCCGGTCCTGCTGATGTCGATGTTCTGGGGCAAGATGACCACCCGCGGCGCCGTCATGGGCGGTGCGATCGGCCTGATCTCCGCCTGCGTCATGATCGCCCTCGGCCCGACCGTGTGGAAGGCCGTGCTGGGTCACCCGACCGCCATCATCGGCTACGCCAACCCGGGTGTGTTCTCGATCGTCCTCGCCTTCGTCGGTATCTGGTTCTTCTCGATCACCGACAACAGCGCGCAGGCCCAGAAGGAGCGTCGCGACTTCGAAGACCAGTATGTCCGGTCGCAGACCGGCCTGGGTGCCGAGGGTGCGTCGGCTCACTAAGAAGAAGAACCAAGGAAGGGATTGCGTCTCGCACCGCGTCCCTTCCCCCCTCGGGCGAGCCTGAACCCGGGGGGGCCAAGTCCGGGCGGTGACCGAACCACGCCGCCAAATGTCGCACCCGCTTCCGGCGTCCCGCCCGGCGGGTGTATCCTGAAAAGCGCCTCCGGACTCGATCCGGGGGCGCTTTTTTCATGATCAGCCATCTCCCGACCCTGCCATCTCCCGACGGAGTCCGCCCGTGCAGCATGCGATGCCGACCGCCTCCCCGGATTTCGATTTCGGGCGTCCTCCCTTCGACCTGCTGACGGAGGGGCAGCGCGCGGCGCTGGCCGGTGCGCTCGACATCGCGCTCTATCCTCGCGACACCGTCATCCTCAGCCGGGAGGAACCGGCCGACGCGCTGTATGTCGTGCTGCGCGGCGCCGTCCAGGAGCGCCGCGGCGGCGAGGTGGCGGCGGTTCATGGTCCCGGCGACCGGTTCGGCCTGCAGGCGCTGTACGCCACCGCGGGCGACGGAGCCGGCGTGACCGCCGCCCGCCGCTTCGTCGCGGCGGAGGAGTGTGCCTGCCACCTGATCCCACGCGCGGCGCTGGAGGCGCTGGCCGCCGAGAACCCGGCGTTCGGCGCCGCCATTCTCGGCGATTTCGCCCAGCGCATGCGCGATCTGGCCGCCTTGCGCTCCAACCGCGAGATGGCGGCGCTGACCATGGCCCGCATCCGGCAGGCCTATCTTCACCCGCCGCTGTTCGTCGATGCCGCCGCCAGCCTGCGCGACGCGGCCGAGGCGATGCGGCAGAACCGCGCCAGCAGCGTGCTGGTGCGCGGGGCGGATGGGGCCATGGGCGGCACCACCGGCATTCTGACCGGCACCGACCTGCGCGATCTGGTGGTGCTGGACGGCCGGCCGGTGACCGACCCGGTCGGGCCGGTCGCCCGCTACGGCCTGTTGACGCTGGACCGCGACGATCTGCTGTTCAACGCGCTGGTGCTGATGACCAAGCATGCGGTGCGCCGCATCGTGGTGACGGAGAATGGCGCCATCGTCGGGCTGTTGGGGCAAAGCGACCTGCTGGCGGTGCTGTCCAACCATTCCCAGGTCATCGGGCTGCAGGTGGAGCATGCCACCGATCCCGCCGACCTGCGCCGGGCCAGCCGCTCCATCGTCGAGCTGATCCGCACGCTCCACGCCACCGGCGTGAAGGTCTCCTTCATCGCCGATCTGGTGACGGAGCTGAACCGCCGCATCTTCCGCAAGCTGTTCGAGCTGCTGGCCCCGCCGGAGCTGCTGGCCAACAGCTGCCTGATCGTGATGGGCAGCGAGGGGCGCGGCGAACAGCTGCTGAAGACCGACCAGGACAACGGCCTGATCCTGCGCGACGGCTTCGAGTGCCCTGATCTGCCGAGGATCGCCGCCGACTTCACCCGCCATCTGGTCGAGTTCGGCTATCCGCCCTGTCCCGGCAACATCATGGTCTCCAATCCGGAGTGGACCCGGCCGCTCGCCGGCTACAAGGACGCCCTGTTCAACTGGGTCCACCGCCCGGACGAGGCGGCGCAGATGAACCTCGCCATCTTCTACGACGCCGCTCCGGTGGCCGGCGACGCCACCCTGCTGGCCGAGGCGAAGGACTATCTGCTGAGCCGCCTGCAGGACAACCAGATGTTCTTCACCCAGTTCGCCCGGCCGACCCTGTCCTTCGACACGCCGAGCGGCCTGTTCGCCGCCCTGTTCGAGCGGCGCCGGGCGGAGCCGGTCGACATCAAGAAAGCCGGCATCTTCCCCATCGTCCATGGCGTGCGCGCGCTGGCGCTGGAAAAGCACCGGGCGGAGACCAACACGGTGGAGCGCATCCAGGTGCTGGCCGAGCTGGGGGCGCTGGACCGCAAGATGGCCGCCGATCTGGTGGAGGCCTTCACCATCCTGTCGACCATCCGCCTGAAGGCGCGCGTCGATCTGCCGGATGAAACCGAAGGAGGGGAGGAGGGGGCGGAACTGGCGATCGACAACCTCGTCCACCCCGACCGGCTGGGCAAGCTCGACCGCGACCAGTTCAAGGACTGCCTGGCGCTGGTGAAAAGCTTCAAGGAGCTGATCGCCCACCATTTCCGCCTGAATCATTGAGGCGGCGACCATGGGATATCCCGATCACGGCGACACCGACCGGCGTGAGCGTGTGGCGATCCATTGCGAAGCGACCAGCTTCGATCCGGAGGCCGCAACACCACTGGCTTTCGCAGCCATCCGCATCCGCGGCCCCCGCATCCTGACCGGAAGCGCGCTGCTGCTCCATCCCGGCAGCGACACCGGCCTTGCCGAGGCCGGCGACCTGCTGCACGCCTTCATCGGCGACCGTCCGCTGGTGGGCTACTACCTCGACTTCTCCGTCACCATGGCGGAGCGCCTGACCGGGCGGCCGCTGTCGGACGAGCGGACGGAGGTGTCCAGCCTCTATTACGCCCGCAAGATCCGCAGCATGTCCAAACAGGCGGTCGATCTGCGGCTGGACAGCCTGATCCAGGATCTCGACCTGCCGGTCCGGCCCGACGGTGCCTTCGGCATCGCGTTGACCGCCGCCATGGCATGGCTTCGGCTGACACAGGACGGGCGCTGAAGAATCAGAACCCGATGCGCTCCACCGCGACGTCGCGGTCGTGGGTCAGCGACGGGACCATGCCACGGGCCTCCGCCACACGATCGAGGTCGAGGTCGGCGGTGATGAAGCCGACATCGGTGCCGGCATCGGCAAGCACCTCGCCCCAGGGGGCGATCAGCAGGGAGTGGCCGTAGGTCTGGCGGCCCTGGTCGTGGCTGCCGGTCTGGGCTGGGGCGACGACGAAGCAGCCGGTCTCGATGGCGCGGGCGCGCAGCAGCGTGTGCCAATGGGCGCGGCCGGTCGGCACGGTGAAGGCGGCCGGCACCGTCAGGATCGATGCCCCCGCCTGGGCCAGCGCCCGGTACAGACAGGCGAAGCGCACGTCGTAGCAGACCGTCATGCCGATGCCGCCCCAGGGGCTGGCCGCCACCACCGCCCGCTCGCCCGGCCGGAAGGTCGCCGATTCGCGATAGGATTCGCCGTCCTTCAGCGTAACGTCGAACATGTGGATCTTGTCGTAGGAGGCGACGACCCGCCCCCCGGCATCGAACAGATAGCTGCGGTTGGCGGCGCGCCCGTCGTCGAGCAGCACATGCAGGGTGCCGCCGAGAATCCAGGCTCCGGTCTCCCGCGCCAGATCGGCGAAGAAAGGGATGCCGGGATGCTCCGCCTCGATGCGGACGCGCTCCATGGTCTTGGCGCGGCCCTGGACGATCCAGCCGACATTCTCCGGCAAAGCGATGAAATCCGCTCCGGCGTCGCGGGCGCGGCGGACGAGGTCGCCCGCCGCCCGCAGGTTCGGCTCAAGCTCCGTGCCCGCATTCACCTGGACGCAGGCGGCCTTCAGAATGCCGCCACCGGCATGTTCGGGCAGGCCGTCGCTCATGCGGCGATGCCGAGCAGCGGGTCGAGCTTGCCGGCGCGGTCAAGCGCGTGGATGTCGTCACTGCCGCCGTAGGGCTTCCCGTCGATGAAGATCTGCGGGACGGTGGTCCGGCCCTCCGACCGCTCGATCATCTCGCTGCGGCGGCCCGGCTGGGCGTAGAGGTCGATTTCCTCGTATTTCACGCCCTTGCCGTCGAGCAGGCTCTTGGCCCGCATGCAGTAGGGACAGAAAGGCGTGGTGTAGATGACGACGTCGGCCATGCCACTGGGCTCCTGTTGCAGGTGGAGAAACTATAGGATCAACCTGCGGGAGGCGCCAGACGTTGCAACCCGCGCCGAACGCCGGTCAGCGTCGCCGGGCATGCCCCTTTTCAAGCGTCAGCGATGCACCACGCGCGCCAGCGTCAGCACGTCGACCCGGGCCGCCCCGGCGCGCAGCAGGACCCGCGCGCATTCCGCCAGCGTCGCCCCGGTGGTCATCACGTCGTCGACGATCACCAGCCGCTGGCCGGTCACCGACTGTCCCGGCCGCAGGCGGAAGGCGCCCTTGACGTTGCGATGGCGCCCCTGGCGGTCCAGCCCGCCTTGGGTCGGGGTGGATCGGTGGCGTTGCAGCAGGTCGGGGGTGGCGGGAACGCCGCAGTGGCGCGACAGCGCCTGCGCCAGCAGGGCCGCCTGGTTGTAGCGGCGGTGGAACAAGCGGGCGCGGTGCAGCGGCACCGGCAGCAGCCGGTCGGCCTCCTCCAGCAGCTCCCGCCCGGCGCGGGCCAGCCAGACGCCGTAGGCCTTGGCGGCATGGATGCGGTCGCCATGCTTGAAGCCCAGCACCAGCGGCCGGCTGCCGTCGTCATAGGCCAGGACGGCGCGGGCGCGGGCGAAGGGCGGCGGTGCGGCCATGCAGGCGCCGCACAGCGTGCCCTCCTGCGCCTCATACTCGAAAGGCAGGCCGCAGCAGGCGCACAGCGGCGGGGCGATGAAGCTCAGCTTGACCCAGCAGGCGGCGCACAGGCCGCCCTGGCGGTCCACCGCCTCGCCGCAGCTGAGGCAGCGCGGCGGCAGCAGTGCGTCGAGCAGCAGGGTCGCCGCACCGGTTGCGATGCGGCCAATTCCGGCGAGAGGGGCGGGCGCCTGCATCGGCCGGACCCCTCACTGCAGCATGGCGATGCGTTCGAAGATCACGCCGGTGTAGTCGCGCAGCGCCAGATAGATCGCCGGGCCGGTGGCGAACAGGATCAGCAGCGTCGCGAAGAACTTCACATCCTGCTGCAGCGACGACTCGTTGATGTTGGTGGCGCTTTGGAACAGCATCAGCCCGGCCGACAGCAGGGCGGTGATGCCCAGCGGCGGCAGCGCGATCTTCAGGATGACCATCAGCGCTTCGTGGCTGACGGCGATGGCTTCGTCGATGCCCATTCCAATGCCTGTGCGGGTGGTGGCGTGGCGAAGGTGACTTGAAGAAGGGATCTGGGCTGCGAGTGTAGCACGGTTGTCGTGCCGCCGGGCTGGGGTATAGTGCGGGCATGACAAGCCCCGACAGCATGACCGTCTTCGACCGCGCGCTGGTCCGCCGCCGCCGCGACCGCGCCGTCGCCGAATTCACCGACCACGCCTTCCTGTTCGAGGAGATCGCCGACCGGCTGGCCGACCGGCTGGAGGACGTGATCCGTCCCTTCCCGCTGGCGCTCGATGTCGGCTGCCACGACGGGGCGATGGGACGCATCCTGAAAGGCCGCAAGGGGATCGAACGGCTGGTCGCCTGCGACCTGTCGCCGGACTTCGCGCGCGCCGCCGGCGGTCCGGGCAACGCCACCGTCGCCGCCGACGAGGAGTTCCTGCCCTTCGCCCCCGGCAGCTTCGATCTGGTGGTCAGCAATCTCAGCCTGCACTGGGTCAACGACCTGCCGGGCGCCCTGGTGCAGATCCGGCAGGCGTTGAAGCCGGATGGCTTCTTCTGCGCCTCCATGCTGGGCGGCCAGACGCTGGCCGAACTGCGCCGCTGCCTCTTCGAGGCGGAGATGGAGGTGTCGGGCGGCGTCTCCCCCCGCGTGTCGCCCTTTGCCGAGATCAAGGATGCCGGCGGGTTGCTGCAACGCGCCGGCTTCGCCCTGCCGGTGGTCGACAGCGACGTCATCACCGTGACCTACTCCGACGCCTTCGCCCTGATGCGCGAGCTGCGCGGCATGGGCGAGACCAACGCCGTGCTGGCGCGGCGCAAGGTTCCGGCCACCCGGTCCATGCTGTTCGACGCGGCCCAGCGCTATGCCCAGCTTTACGCCGAGCCGGACGGGCGGATTCCGGTGACCTTCGAGGTGCTGTATCTCGCCGGCTGGTCGCCGCATGAAAGCCAGCAACAGCCGCTGAAGCCCGGCAGCGGACAGATCCCGCTGGGCGACGCGCTGAAGGGCAAGGGCCTGCATTGAGCCAGGAGGTGAGGAGCCGGTTTACGCAACCAGCTTCCACGCCATCCAGCCCAGAACCCCGGCGTTCACCAGCATGATCGCCGGGGCGACGCGGGCGACGGCGGTTCGCCAGGTGCGGCCGGCGATGTGGCCGGCCAGTCCGACCGCCAGCAGGCTCGGCACCGTGCCGAGCGCGAAGGCGGCCATGCCGAGGGCGCCGGTCAGCGCGCTGCCGCTCGCCGCCGCCACCGCAATGGCGCCATAGAGCATCCCGCAGGGGATGAAGCCCAGCGCCACCCCCAGCCCATAGCCGCGCCATCCCGTCGGATTGCCGAACAGCGGCCGGGCGAGCCGGGACACCCGGTCGCCCCACCAGCGCTGCAGCCCGTTGCTGCCCAAGGAGGGCATCCTGGGCAGCCAGGACAGGACGTTGCGAACGGCATAGCCGAGGAAGAACAGCGCCGCCAGTGCCAGCAGCGCCACCGACAGCCAGCGCAGGCCGGGCAGCGCCCCGACATGGCCGGCGACCGAAGCCGACAGCGCGCCGATCAGCGCATAGGTCGTCGCCCGGCCGGCATGGTAGGGCAGCACCGCCGCTCCGGTCAGGCGCCGGAACTCCGACATCGCCGACAGCGGCACCCGCTCCAGCCGCGCCGATACCTGGGCCAGCACGAAGGGGCCGCACATGCCGGTGCAATGGGTGGTGCCGCCGACCAGCCCGGCGGTCAGCAGGGCCAGCAACAGCCCGCCGTCGCGGTCGATGACCACGGCACACTGGTTCAGTCCGGCATCCAGCAGCGACAGCGCGTCCAAGGCAAGGCCTCTCCGGTTCGGGAACTCGCGGCGATCATAGGGGGAGGGGGAGGGCGGTCCAATGACGTGCGTCAATGGTCGAGGCGCGCTTTCGGGGGTGTGGGGCAAAGCGACCGGGGATGGTTCGGCGGCGGTCGCTTAACCCCACGCCCCTATGCCAGCAGGCGGGCGATGGGCGGTCGGCTGGGGTGGAGGACGACGCCGTCGTCGGCCGGTTCGACCTTCGCATCCGGATAGGCGGCCAGCGCATATTGCAGGGCCTGGACGAAGCGCGGCTTGAAATGCTTCATCTGGTCGTAGCCGGCGCCGAACTGGGCATAGAGCGACGGCCAGGAGATCGGCTGCGGCCGGCTCAGCGAATGCAGCCGGTAGGCCAGCCAGACATAGAGATCGAGGCTGAGCGAGCGGTCCTTCAACTGCCGCACCGCCTCCTCCAGCAGCGGCACCGGATGGTCGCGCAGGGCCTGGAAGAAGGTCTCGTCCAACTGCACCACGTCGTTCCACAGCGTGCCCTGGCGGTCGTCGCCGAGATCGTCGTGGAAGATCAGCCCGCGCTTGACGATGCCGCCCTTCTCGAAGACGTCGGCGTCCTCGCCGTCCCAGAAGAATTTCAGCGTGCAGGCGGAAATGCGCAGCGACTGTTCGCGGAAGCCGCGGAAGGTCTCGCCGCCGACGCTGATCCCCATCCGGGTCAGCCAGTCGCGCATGGAACGGCCCAGTTCGACCTCGCGCCGGCCGGTGCGCACGGCCTGGGTCTGCAGATAGATCAGGATCATCCGCGCCCGCGCGCCATAGGGGACGCCGAACAGCTTCATCTTGCCGTTCACCTTCAGCCGGCCGGGTTCGACCAGCAGCGTCACCTGATGCCCGCGCTTTTCCCAGGGAACGTCGTCGGCCAGCTTCTTGTGCGGCAGGCTGGTCAGGCAGAAGCCGCTGTAGGTGATGCCGAGATGCTGGTTCTCGTCCGCCAGGATGTCGGCGGCGATGTCCACCAGCGTCCGCTCCTCCGGCCGGACCAGGGCGCGCGCCTTGTCCCGGCCATGTTCGATCACCAGCCTGTGTATGTCGCCCATGGCAGCCTCACCCGGATGTTGTGGCATCCTGGTGAGCGGCGGGCGGTGGAGTCAATGTGGGGTTAGGCGACCGGACTAGTCGACGGTTAGTTGTTAGACTTATTAGTTGAGTCGCCGCTTATCCCCATGGGGAAAGCCCGAGTCGCGCCGCTTTTCCCCACGATTCCGACGCTTTTCCCCACGGGGGACGGGGTGGAAAAAGGGTGCCGGTCGCTTTTCCCCACGGGCCGCAAGGGGCGACTCGCGGTGGTTGCGGAGGGACTCGGGGGCAGCGGGGGCGGTCGCTTAACCCCACGGGCGGGACAGTGCCGTTGCCCCCTCCCTAACCCTCCCCCGCCTCTGGCGGGGGAGGGGACTC
>NZ_LGQY01000106.1:0-33457 GCF_003116065.1 Azospirillum sp. TSO5
ACCCCCTCCGCCGCCCCCGCCACCCCCGCCGGTGGACGAGGACGACGACGTCCTGGAACTGACCCAGATGGTGGAGGACGAGCCGGACGAGCGGCCCGACTTCGGCCAGACGGACCCCGATCCGTGGCCGGAGGAACCGGCTTTTCCGGAACCGTCGCCGCCTCCGCCTCCGCCGCCCCGCTGGGACGAGCCGGAGCCCGAGCCGATGCCGCCGCCGCGCCCCGCCGCCCGGCGACCGGCGCCGGTGTTCGACGAGTTCGAGGATGACGAGCCGCCGCCCCCGCCGCGTCCGCGCCGCCGCGCGGTCGATCCGGATGACGGGCTGATCTCCCGCCGGACGGCGGAGGATGCCTCGCACCACCTGACCCATCTGGCGCGCGAGTTGGGCGACGACCTGTCCATCGGCCCGATGCCCATCGGCATCCGCACGGTTGAAGAGGTCGTGCGCGAGCTGCTGAAGCCGCTGCTGAAGGAATGGCTGGACGAGAATCTGCCGACGGTGGTCGAGCGGCTGGTCCAGCAGGAGATCGACCGCATGATCCGGCGGTCGCAGAAGTTCTGATCCTGTCTTTTTTTAAGCCCCGGTTGAGACGTTTCTAGCGAAAGTTCGTGGTGATGTTGGAAAAGACGTACCGGCCCGCCGAGGTCGAGGAGAAGCACTACCGCCTGTGGGAAGAGTCGGGCGCCTTTGCCGCCCAGCCGCAGGGGAACGGCAAGCCCTACACCATCATGATGCCGCCGCCGAACGTCACCGGCAGCCTGCACATGGGCCATGCGCTGACCTTCACCATCCAGGACGTGCTGACCCGCTACAACCGCATGCGCGGCCGCGACGCCCTGTGGCAGCCGGGAACCGACCATGCCGGCATCGCCACCCAGATGGTGGTGGAGCGCAACCTCGCGAAGGACGGCAAGACCCGTCACGATTTCGGCCGTGACGCCTTCATCGACAAGGTTTGGGAATGGAAGGCCGAATCGGGCGGCACCATCACCCGCCAGCTGCGCCGCCTGGGCGCCTCGCCGGACTGGCCGCGCGAGCGCTTCACCATGGACGAGGGGCTGAGCCGCGCCGTTCGCAAGGTGTTCGTCGAACTGCACCGCCAGGGCCTGATCTACAAGGACAAGCGGCTGGTCAACTGGGACCCGAAGCTGCACACCGCGATCTCGGACCTCGAGGTCGAGCAGAAGGAGATCAAGGGCAACCTCTGGCACTTCCGCTATCCCATCGACGGGGAGGAAGGTCGCTTCATCGTGGTCGCCACCACCCGTCCGGAGACCATGCTGGGCGATACCGGCGTCGCGGTGCACCCGGAGGATGAGCGCTACAAGGACCTGATCGGCAAGATGGTCCGCCTGCCGCTGGTCGGCCGCCTGATCCCGATCGTCGGCGACGAGTATGCCGATCCGGGGACCGGCTCGGGCGCGGTGAAGATCACGCCGGCCCATGACTTCAACGACTTCGAGGTCGGCAAGCGCTGCGGGCTCGAACAGATCAACATCATGGATCGCGATGCCCGGCTGAACGACAACGTTCCCGAGGCCTATCGCGGGCTGGATCGCTACGAGGCGCGCAAGCGGATCGTCGCCGAGCTGGAAGCGCTGGAGCTTCTGGAGAAGATCGAGCCGCACACCCACATGGTCCCGCACGGCGACCGCTCCGGCGTCGCCATCGAGCCGTGGCTGACCGACCAGTGGTATGTCGATGCCGCGACTCTGGCCAAGCCGGCGATCGAGGCGGTGGAGACCGGCAAGACGGTGTTCGTGCCCAAGCAGTGGGAGAACACCTATTTCGAATGGATGCGCAACATTCAGCCCTGGTGCATCAGCCGCCAGATCTGGTGGGGCCATCAGATTCCGGCCTGGTACGGTCCGGACGGCACCTTCTTCGTCGAGGAGACGGAGGAGGAGGCCCGCACCGCGGCCAAGACGCATTACGGCCAGGACGTCGAGCTGACCCGCGATGCCGACGTGCTCGACACCTGGTTCTCGTCGGCGCTGTGGCCGTTCTCGACGCTGGGCTGGCCCGACCAGACGCCGGAGCTGGACCGCTATTACCCGACCGACGTGCTGGTCACCGGCTTCGACATCATCTTCTTCTGGGTCGCCCGGATGATGATGATGGGGCTGCACTTCATGAAGGACGTGCCCTTCCGCACCGTCTACATCCACGCCCTTGTCCGCGACGAGAAGGGCCAGAAGATGTCGAAGTCGAAGGGCAACGTCATCGATCCGCTGGAGATCATCGACCAGTACGGGACCGACGCGTTGCGCTTCACCCTGTCGGCGATGGCGGCGCAGGGCCGCGACATCAAGCTGGCGGTGAACCGGGTCGAGGGCTACCGCAACTTCGCCACCAAGCTGTGGAACGCCGCCCGCTATTGCCAGATGAACGGCTGCGAGCCGGTCGCCGGCTATCGGCCGGTCGGGCTGACGCAGACGGTCAACCGCTGGATCGTCGGCGCGCTTGCCGATGCGGCGAAGAAGGTCGCCGAGTCGATCGACGCCTACAAGTTCAACGAGGCCGCCGGTGCCGCCTACCAGTTCACCTGGGGCACTTTCTGCGACTGGTACATGGAGTTCACCAAGCCGATCCTGGCTGGCACGGACGAGGCGGCGAAGGCCGAGACTCGGGCGACCACCGCCTGGGTGTTGGACCAGATCCTGCACATCCTGCACCCGCTGATGCCCTTCATCACCGAAGAGCTGTGGGAACAGCTGTCGCCGGCCCGCGCCAACCGCCTGATTTCGGCGGAATGGCCGGAGTTCGCCGCCGACGTCATCGATCCGGCGTCGCGCGACGAGATGGATTGGGTGGTGCGGCTGATCTCCTCGGTTCGCTCCATGCGGTCGGAGATGAACGTCCCGCCCGCGGCGCAGATCGAGTTGAAGCTGAAGGATGCGAACGCGGTCAGCCTGAAGCGGCTGGACACTCACCGCGACCTGATCCTGCGCATGGCCCGCCTGTCGAGCGTCGAGCAACTGCAGGGCGACGTGCCGAAGAGCAGCGTTCAGGCGGTGCTGGACGAGACCACGCTGGTGCTGCCGCTGGAAGGCATCGTCGATCTCGACAAGGAGAAGGCGCGCCTGTCCAAGGAGATCGACAAGCTGACCGGTGAGATCAAGAAGATCGACGCCAAGCTGTCGAACGAGCAGTTCGTCGCCAAGGCCCCGGAAGAGGTCATCGAGGAGCAGCGTGACCGCCGCGAGGCCGCCGATCAGGCCCGCGACAAGCTGCAGAAGGCGCTGGAGATGCTGGCGGGGTGAAATTGGGGGGAGGGGGCGGCGTCCTACGCCCCCTCCCTAACCCTCCCCCGCTTCGCGGGAGAGGGAACTCCGCCGCTAGCTTGCAAAACGATAAACTCGCAAAGCTCCTACCCCCTCTCCCGTGAAGCGGGGGAGGGATGGGGAGGGGGCAATCTGCCGCGACGCTGACCTACAGCGTAAAGATCGCCAGCAGCACCAGCACCGCGATGACTCCGGCGATGCTGAGCTTCATGAATTTGGTGAAGGCGATCCAGTTCGCCTGATGTGCGCGGACGGTCTCTTCACTGACCGGGTTCGGACTGACGGCCGCCATATCGATCAACCCTCCAATAGTTTCTTTTGCCCGCAATTTTTGACGCGGACGCACGGAAACGCAACAGATTCCGAGCGGAACCGTCAACTATGCCGGAAGAGGGATGATCGGAAGGAACAGCGCGCTTACAGCGGCGGGTTCACCATGGCCGCAAGCTCGGGAACCGGGCCGCCGATCCGCACCAGATCGCCGTCGACTCGGGCGCGGCCCTCGGCGATCAGACGGACGGCGTGCGGATAGAGGCGATGCTCCGATTCCAGCACGCGGTCGGCTAGGCTGTGGGCGTCGTCGCCGGGAAGGACCGGAACGGCGGCCTGGGCGATGATTGGACCCTCGTCCATCTCCGGCCGCACATAATGCACGGTGCAGCCATGGAAGCGGACGCCGGTGTCCAGCGCCCGCTGATGGGTGTCCAGCCCCTTGAAGGAGGGCAGCAGGGACGGGTGGATGTTGATGAGCGCGTTGTGCCACTGCCCGACGAACCAGGGCGACAGCAGGCGCATGAAGCCGGCCAGGCAGACCAGCTCGACACCCGACTCGCGCAGGGTGGCGTCCATCGCCGCCTCGAAGGCCGGCTTGTCGCCGGGATAGTCGCGGTGGCTGACCACCGCGGTGGCGATGCCGGCCTTGGCCGCCCGCTCCAGACCGAAGGCATCGGCCTTGTTGGACAGGACCAGCGCGATCTCAGCCGGGAAATCGGACGCGGCGCAGGCGTCGATCAACGCCTGCAGATTGCTGCCGCGCCCCGAGATCAGGACGCCGAGCTTCAACTTGCTCATCACCAAGGATCCTTAGGCGTCCCTTACGCGGTCCAGGCCGCGTCCATGCCATTGACGGTCACGCGGGCGTCGCCGTCCTTCAGCGCGGTGACGGTGCCGACGGTGTAGACCGTCTCGCCGCCCTCGCTGAGGATGTCGATGGCCTCCTGCGCCTTGTCGGCGGGAACCACGACGACCATGCCGAGGCCGACGTTGAAGGTACGGGCCATCTCGTAGGGAACGATGCCGCCGGTCTTCATCAGCCAGGAGAAGACGGGGGGCAGGGTCCAGGTCGAGGCGTCGAGCTCCACACCCAGCCCGTCCGGCAGGACGCGCGGAATGTTCTCGATCAGGCCACCACCGGTGATGTGGGCCATGGCACGGACCGTGCCGGCGCGCACCGCCTTCAGCGTGCTCTTCACATAGATGCGGGTCGGGGTCAGCAGCGCCTCGCCCAGAGTCTTCGACTCGTCCCACGGGCAGGCGGAATCGTAGCCGAGGCCCGACTTCTCAACCAGCTTGCGAACCAGCGAATAGCCGTTGGAATGCACACCGGTGGAGGCGAGGCCGAGGACCACGTCACCCGCCTGCACGGTGGAACCGGTCAGGGCATGCTGGCGTTCCACAGCACCGACGGAGAAACCTGCGAGGTCGTAATCGCCTTCCGAATACATGCCCGGCATCTCGGCGGTCTCGCCGCCGACCAGGGCGCAGCCGGCCTGACGGCAGCCTTCGGCGATGCCGGCAACGATGTCGCGGCCGGCGGCCACGTCGAGCTTGCCGGTGGCGTAGTAATCCAGGAACAGCAGCGGCTCGGCGCCCTGCACGACCAGATCGTTGACGCACATGGCGACGAGGTCGATGCCGACCGTGTCGTGACGGTTGGCGAGAATCGCCACCTTCAGCTTGGTGCCGACGCCGTCGGTCGTCGCGACCAGAAGCGGATCCTGGTAGCCGGCGGCGCGCAGATCGAACAGCGCGCCGAAACCGCCCAGGCCCGCGTCGGAGCCTGAACGCGCGGTGGAGCGGGCAAGGGGCTTGATCGCTTCGACAAGCGCGTTGCCCGCATCGATGTCCACACCGGCCTGCTTGTAGGCGTCGGACATGTTATAGGACTGGGTGCTGATGGTATCCTCGCTTGGGCTGAGCTATATACCGGGCCTTGGGCTCGGGCCGAACATACTCGAATCGGAAGGCTTTGCAATGCTCCACCGCCGCCGCGCGCCGCTCCTCGCCGGTCTTGCTGCCATGTCCACCGCTCTGGTCCTGACCATGACCGGGCCGGCCGGGGCGCAGACCGGTTCCCCGCCGCCGGCCGCCGTCTCGTCCGCCGCCGATCCCTTCGCCGTGTCCGGCGTGCAGGTCGACATCAGCGGCGGAAATCCGACCACCATCCGCGATCAGGCGATCCGCGAGGCGCAGGCCAAGGCCTGGGCTGAGCTGTACGGTCGTCTGGTGCCCGGCGGCGGCAATCCGCCGCGCCTTTCGGACAACCAGATTGCCAGGATGGTCCAGGGCTTCGAGATCGACGAGGAGAAGGTGTCGGCCACCCGCTATGTCGGCGCCATCACCGTGCGCTTCCGTCCCAACGCGGTGCGCGACGCGCTCGGCCAGAGCGGCGGCGCCACCCAGTATGTCGAGCCGCCGTCGCGCCCCTTCGTCATCCTGCCGGTGACCCAGAGCGATGGCCGCGTCATCCTATGGCAGGACCGCACCCCCTGGCGCGCGGCTTGGGAGGCGCGGCAGCCCGCCGCCTCGCTGGTGCCGCTGGTGGTGCCGGACGGCGAGCTGTCCGACGCCCAGGCGATCAGCGGCGAGGACGCCATCGCCGGCAACTCGGAGGCGCTCGCCCGCATCGCTCAGGCCTACAAGGCCGGCGGAGTCGTGGTCGCCCGCACCGACATGCCGGCGAACGGTCCTGACCCGGCGCGCGGCCTGACGGTGGACGTCACCCGCTTTGGGCTGGACGGCAACCGCGAGAATCAGACGGTCCAGGTGAAGGGCGGCGGCAGTGCCGGCGAACTGATGAACCGTGCGGTCGCGGCGGTCGGCACCCAGATCGACGATTCGTGGCGGCGCGAGCACACCACCGCCACCGGGCCGGAGCAGAACACCATCGTCAGCGTGCCGCTGACCGCGGTGAATGATTGGGTCGAGACGCGCAAGCGTCTTTCCGCCGTTCCCGCGGTGAGCCGCACCAGCCTGATGACGATCAGCCGCAACGAGGCGCTCATCACCCTGACCTATCGCGGAGATCCCGAACAGCTGGCCCAGGCGCTCGCCCGCCAGGATCTCGGATTCGCGCGGTCGGCCGCCCAGCCCGTCGCCCAGTCCGCCGGCTATCCGCCGGCCTATCCGGGGGCGCCGCTGCCGGTGCAGTCGGCCGACTGGCAGCTGACCCTGCTGCCGCGCGGGTCGGGTGCGGCGTCGGCCGGTGCGGTTCCTTCCGCGGCCTCGCCGATGGCGTCGCCAACCTCGCTGGCGCCGTCGGCCCCAATGGGCGCCGGCAATATGGGCGCCGGTGCTCCGGCCGCAATGGGCGCGCCGCCGCGCAACCTGGGCACGCTGCCGGCCAAGAGCCAGCCGTGAGCGTTCCCAACATCATCACGTTCCTGCGCATCGTGGCGGTTCCGGCCGCGATGTACATGATCCTGACCGGCAACATGGAGTGGGCCTTCGCCCTGTTCGTCGCCGCCGGTCTGTCCGATGCGCTGGACGGCGCCATCGCCCGCATGTTCCGCGCGCGTACGGTGCTGGGCGGTTATCTCGATCCGCTGGCCGACAAGGCGCTGATCGTCGGCGTGTATGTGGCGCTGGCCTGGGTCGGCGCGATCCCGCTGTGGCTGGCGATGATGGTGGTGTTCCGCGACATCATGATCATCGGCGGCGTCATCCTGCTGTTCACGCTGAAGGAGACGCTGGCGATGCAGCCGCTCTACATCAGCAAGGTGAACACGGTGGTGCAGATCGCGCTGGCCGCGGCGATTCTGGCGCCGCCGGCGCTGGGACTGCCGGACATCCACCTGTACGGCTGGGCGCTGGTCGATGTGCTGGTGTACGCCTGTACGGTGACGACGGTGCTGTCGGGTCTGCTGTACGCGCGGCGCGGCGCCTTGCTGTTCAACCGGCTCGGCGGCGTTCCGTGACGGCGGCCAAGCAGCTCCGCTTCTGGCTGATCGGGCTGGGGCTGTTCGTCCTGGCGCTGTGGCTGCTGTCGGACATGCTGCTGCCCTTCGTGGTCGGGCTGGCCATCGCCTATCTGCTCGACCCGGCGGTCGACCGGCTGGAGGCGGCGGGGCTGCCGCGCTGGCTCGGCACCACGCTGGTGTTGCTGGGATTCGTCCTGGTCATGGTGCTGGTGGCGCTGCTGCTGCTGCCGCTGGTGCAGGGGCAGGTCTCCCACCTGCTGGAGGTGCTGCCGACCTATGCGACGCTGGTGAAGGAGCGGCTGATCCCGGCGCTCGACCGCTTCATCCACCGCCTGCCCGCCGACGATGTCGAGCGGCTGCGCGCCGCCGCCGGCACCTATGCCGGGGAGGTGGCGGGGCTGGTCGGCCGGGTCGTCACCCGCATCCTGTCGGGCGGGCTGGCGCTGTTCGACATCGTGACCCTGATGTTCATCACGCCCATCGTCGCCTTCTACATGATGCGCGACTGGGACCTGATGGTGGGGAAGGTCGATTCGTGGCTGCCGCGCCAGCATGCCGAGACGGTGCGCGAGCAGGCGCGCGAGGTGAACGTCACCCTGTCCGGATTCGTGCGCGGGCAGGCGATGGTCTGCGTCGTTCTGGGTGTCTTCTATGCGCTGGCGCTGTCGGCGGCCGGGCTGGATTTTGGACTGGTGATCGGTCTGGTCGCCGGTCTGCTGTCCTTCATTCCCTATGTCGGCAGCCTGTTCGGCTTCGTCGCCAGCACCGGCCTTGCCCTGCTGCAGTTCGACGAGTTCTGGCGCGTCGCCATCGTGGTCGGCATTTTCCTGTTCGGGCAGGCGGTGGAAGGCAACGTCCTGACGCCGAAGCTGGTGGGCGACAAGGTCGGGCTGCATGCGGTCTGGGTGATGTTCGCCCTGCTGGCCGGCGGCAGCCTGTTCGGTTTCGTCGGCGTGCTGCTGGCGGTGCCGGTGGCCGCGGTGATCGGCGTGTTGACCCGCTTCGCATTGCGACAGTATCTCTCAAGCCCGTACTACCGCGGCACTGACGCGGAACGCTGATGGGTGTGTCCGCATGAGCTTGCCGGCGCAGATACCGCTCGACCTCGGGCACCGGACGGCGATGGGCTGCGAGGATTTCCTCGTGGCGTCCAGCAACGCCGACGCCGTGGCGTGGCTGGACCGCTGGCCGTCCTGGCCGGCCCCGGCGCTGACCCTGTTCGGCCCGGCCGGTTGCGGCAAGACCCATCTGTCCCAGGTCTGGCGTGCCCGCAGCCACGCGGTGGTGACCCGCGGCGATGCTCTCGATTCGGGCGTGGTGCCGTCCCTGCTGGCTCCCGCCAACGCCGTGGTCGTCGAGGATGCCGACATGGTCGCCGGCAAGCCCGAGCGGGAAGAGGCGCTGTTCCACCTCTACAATCTCGCCCGTGAACAGCAGGGCCATCTGCTTCTGCTGTCGCGCAAGGCGCCGTCGCGCTGGCGCACCCGGCTGCCCGACCTGCGCTCGCGCATCAAGGGCGCACCGGCGGTGGAGGTTCGGCCGCCCGACGACGCGCTGCTGGCCGCGGTGCTGGTCAAGCTTTTCGCCGACCGTCAGCTGCGGCCGGGGATGGAGGTCATCACCTATCTGCTGGCGCGGATGGAACGATCGTTGGATTTCGCCCGCCGTCTGGTGGCGGCGCTGGACCATGCGTCGCTGGCGGCCCATCGTGGCGTGACCGTGCCGCTGGCGCGCGAGGTCCTTTCGGATCTGCAACGTACGGAACCGCAACGATCCGGTTCCAAAACGACCCTCTGATTCAAAAAGGGAAGAGACGACCATGGATTTGGGTATCGCCGGCCGCCGGGCCATCGTCTGCGCCGCCAGCAAGGGGCTGGGCCGTGCCTGCGCCTTCGCGCTGGCCCACGAGGGCGTTCACGTCACCCTGACCGCCCGCAATGCCGAGGCCCTGGAGACGACCGCCGAGGAGATCCGCAAGGCCACCGGCGTCACCGTCACCACCGCCCCCGGCGACATCGCGACGGAAGAGGGGCGGGCCGCCGCTCTGGCCGCTTGCCCGGAACCCGACATCCTCGTCAACAACGCCGGCGGTCCGCCGCCGGGCGATTTCCATGATTGGGACCGCGACGACTGGATTCGCGCGCTGGATGCCAACATGCTGGCGCCGATCTTCCTGATCAAGGCGACGGTGGACGGCATGATCGCCCGCCGCTTCGGCCGGATCGTCAACATCACCTCCGCCGCGGTGAAGGCGCCGATCCCGATCCTCGGTCTGTCGAACGGCGCGCGCACCGGCCTGACCGGCTTCGTCGCCGGCCTGTCGCGGCAGACGGTGAAGCACAACGTCACCATCAACAACCTGCTGCCCGGCCCCTTCGAGACCGACCGTCTGCGCAAGACCATGGAGGGTGGCGCCAAGGCCGCTGGCCGCAGCATTGACGAAGAGATGGATCTGCGCCGCAAGACGAACCCGTCCGGCCGATTCGGCGATCCGGAGGAATTCGGGGCCGCCTGTGCCTTTCTCTGTGCCGCCCGGTCCGGTTTCATGACTGGGCAGAACATTCTTCTGGATGGCGGAGCCTTTCCCGGCACCATGTAATCTGCCGGTTATTGCCGGCGGCGGGGGCGGAACACCCCCGCGTCTCAAGTTTGTCCCTCCAATTCGCTACAAAATCCGCCCATCGTCACAGGCCATTAAGAAACGGCGACGGGAAGGGGTGTCGCGGCACCCTTTCCCCGGTCCGCCGGTCGGCAGGCACAGGACAGTGCCGCGGCGACCGGATAACGGCGTTTGCAAAGCACTGGAGCTTTGCAAGCCACTGGCACAGGAATGATGAGCATGCAGCAGAGTGTGGCGGCCCCCGCGGTCTACACCGACCTTGGCCGCGTCATGGAAAGCATCACCCGACGCTTCCTCGACGTGCTTCGGATGGAACTGGCCCGCATCGGCGTGACCGACCTCAGCCCGACGCAGGCGCTGATGCTGCTGCACATCGGCACCGAGGAACTGTCGGTCCGCGATCTGCTGGAGCGCGGTTATTACCTGGGCTCCAACGCCTCCTACAATCTGAAGCATCTGGTGGAGGCGGGCTATGTCGACCGCAGCCCGTCCCAGCGCGACCGCCGGGCCGCCCGGCTCAAGCTGTCCGACCAGGGGCTGGCGACCTGCGAGGCGCTGAAGAAGCTGGAAGCGATGCGCGCCGACAGTCTGCTGCGCACCGACAGCGACGGTGCCGATTTCGAAACCACCTACCGCACGCTGCGGCGGCTGGAACGCGCCTGGACCGACCTGATCCGCTACGACGACGCCGATCCGGCCTGAAATTCCAAGCGTTAAACTCCAAGCGCTAAACCCACGCATTCGACACGTAACTTTCTGACCGCCTGTCCGTTCGATCTGTGTCCGGAATGGAACACCTGAGTCCGTAACGAGAACATAGACGGAACTGCGCAGTTGCCGTTCCGCGTCCGTTCTGGTAGCTCTATCAGAACAAGACGCGAACAATGGAGGGTGGCATGTCGGTTTTGGCTTTCCTGCGTGAGTGCGTGACTCTCGCCCTGTTCCTGGCGGTGCTCTATGGCTGGGCCACGGTTGGACCGATCCTGATCGGGTGATGACCGTCGAAGCGCCCAATATGCGGTCCGGGGCAGGGCGGGGCGGTGGAGCCCTTCGGAAGAGGTCTCCGAACGGGGGATGCCGCGTCGGTATTATATCCGAAATCCCAGCCCACCCCGGCCGGCGCAGCGCTTACATCGGGAACACGCGGAACCGTCCCTGGCCCAGCAGAGAAGCCGAAAGGGGGCCGGTTCCGCGAACGCCGACAACGCGTGGGGATTGGGACGGATGCGGAATTTCTTTCGAAAGCGTCGCTCGGCTGCCGTGGCGGACGAGCGGCTGCCGGCTGCCGGCGCTGCCGGCCTGGGTAGTCCCGGCATCACCGGCGGAGGGCTCGGGTCCGGTCCGCTGACGGGCGGACCCGGCATGGCCGGCGGTATGAATGGCGGCATGAACGGACCGGGAGCCGGCGGCTTTTCCAACGCGCCGGGACGGCCGGGCGGGCTCCATCTGCGTCCGGTCGATGGGAATGCGGGTGGCCATCCTGTCGGTGGGCCTATCGGTGGCCGGGCAGGGTTCGAGGCGATGCGCGGTCCTGCCGCCCCGCGTCTGCCCGACGTCATCGACAACGAGGCCACCGGCGACCGCCGCGGCCATATGTTCCCACAGCCCGGCGGCCATGATGCCGACGGCGAGCACGACCTGCCGCGCTTCACCATGTCGGTCAATGGCGGTTACCGCGGCGGCTTCGGGGCCAATGGCGGCGCCAACGCGCCGGCGATGCTGAAGGGCCTGACGCCGGAGCTGAACGGCCTTCTGCGCGAAGCCTTTACCCCGACCCGACCGAAGCAGCAGCTGAACGGCCTGTTCATCGGCCGCAACGACACGCTGCGCCGCATCATCTCGGCCATCGAGGAGGAGCGGGCGCACGTCATCCTCTATGGCGACCGCGGCCGCGGAAAGACCTCCGTCGCCAACGCGATCGAGAAGATCGCCGGGCAGGCGGGCTATCTGTCGCTGAAGCTGACCTGCAGCGGCGAGCTGAGCTTCGAGGACATCTTCCGGCACTTCCTGAAGAAGATCCCCTCGACCTATTACCGCTCGGCGCTCGACAACCCGTTCGCGGCGCGGCGCAACTTCGCCAGCTTCAACGAGCTGCTGCCGGAGGGCGCCTTCAGCGTCACCGAACTGAACGAGGTGCTGGCGGGCATCCATGCCACCCATGTGCTGCTGATCCTCGACGAATATGACCGCGTCACCGACGAGGATTTCCGCAACAAGCTGGCGGAGCTGTTCAAGAACCTGACCGACAGCTCTATCCCCGTCACGCTGCTGGTGGTCGGCGTCGCCGAGAATCTGGACCAGCTGCTGGGCAAGCATCCGTCGATCCAGCGCTCCCTGGTGCCGGTGCATCTGCCGCTGATGACCGATCAGGAGATCGGCCGTCTGATCCAGGCGGGTGCGCAGAATGCCGGCATTGAGTTCGCCGCCGATGTGGTGCGGCGAATCGCCGAGTTCGTGCGCGGCCTGCCGTACTACGCGCAGCTTCTGGGCCTGCATGCGGCGCGCAGCGCCGTCAGCCGCGGCAGCAAGCTGGTGGAACGGCCGGATCTTGGCTATGCCGTCGCCCGCTGCCTGCAGGAGGCCGAACGCGGCATCGTCGAAAGCTATGCCCGTGCGCTGGCCGCCGACCGCCGGGTCGAACTGGAGGATGCGCTGCTGGCTGCGGCGCTGTGCCCGGCCGACGCCTATGGCGTGTTCGATCCCAACGATCTGGCGGGCGACAGCGGCGAATTGCCGAGCGCCGCAACGCTCGACCTGCTGAAGCGTCTGACGCGGGAAGACCATGGCGGCATCCTGGCCCCGGTGGTGGAACCGGGACTGGAACGCTACCGCTTCCGCAACCAGATGATGCGCCAATATGTCCTGATGCGTCAGGCCAGCGAGCGCGGCCAGATCTGATCCATCCCCGATCAGGCCGTCCTTCGGCCCTTCCCCGGCGACGGGGAAGGGCCACTCTTTGGTGAGGGGCGAACGGCCGAGTCGTGGGCGGGGTTACAGGAGGGCGGGGTTACAGGAACGCCGCACGCCGCTGTCCGCTGGCCTTCTGCCACGCCCATTCTACAACGACGCTCAGCAGCCGCTCCAGCGACGGTTTCACCTCCGCCGCCAGGTTGGGGCGGAAGTGATAGGGCGCATCCTCGTCCATATAGGTGGACTGGGTCAGTTCCAGCTGGATGGCGTGGATGTTCTCTTCCGGCTGGCCATAGCTGCGGATGATGAAGCCGCCACGCAGCCGGCCGTTCAGCGCGGCCGAATAGCGCTCTGACGCCGAAAGCACGTTCATCAGCCGGACGACCAGCGGCTGGGCGGTGCTGCTGCCGTCGCCGGTTCCCAGGTTGAAATCGGGCAGGGTGCCGTCGAAAAAGCGCGGGACCCGGCTGCGCACCGAATGGGCATCGAACAGGACAGCCACGCCGTATCGGTCGCGGAGTGCGCGCAGCTCGCTGCGCAGCTGTTCGTGATAGGGACGCCAGTAGGCGCCGACCCGCCGGTCGATCTCCGCCCGGTCGGGCTCCCGCCCCGGCTGATAGATCGGCTTGCGGTCGAAGGTGGTCAGCGGGCAGATTTCGGTCGGGTCGAGCCCCGGCTGCGCCATGGCGCCGTCCGGGTCGCGGTTCAGATCCACCACGTAGCGCGAACACAGTGCCGTCAGGAAACCGATTCCGAGCGCGGGGGCGAAGTGGTACAACCGGTCCAGGTGGCGGTCGACGTCGGGCTGGGCCAGCCCTTCCGGCGTCATCGTGGCTGCGATGTCCGGCGGAATCATCGTTCCGACATGCGGAATGCTGAGCAGGACCGGGGTTTCCCCCGGCTGGAAGCGAAAGGTTTCCATGGCTCGTCTCGTCATCGGAACGGCTTGCGCGGGACTGTGTGCAGTGCGGCACGGCCAGTGCTGGGACTATGGAGTGCGGTGCCGTACCCCGTCAAACAGATTGCGTTTTTTTGAATGCGCCGGGATGGCGCGCCGCGGGAAACCTGTCCTAACGCGCCTGTATTCCGCTTGCGTTCCGGCGAATTGCCGATTGACCGCGGGCCGCGCTTGCCGGAGACTTTCGCGCAATTGGCGACCGCCCGGCAGAAGGCGTCGCCCCGCACCGGACAAAGCTGTTCCCTGGCGACCGGACAAAAGACTTCCACAACACACGGCGCCCCGATTTCGCAGCCCCGGTGACGAAGCAACGCAGCAGGGGAGAAGCGACCATGAACACCGCCACCCGTTTCGGTGCGGCCCTGGGCACGGCCATGCCCGGCAGGCGCCAGATTCTGTTGCCGCTTGCGCTCGCTCCCGTCGCCGGCTGGGCCGTTTGGGCCGCCGGATCGGCGGATGCGCCGAGCCATCCCGCCGGCCCCTTCCACCTGCCGCTGGACGAAACCACGGCGATCTGGCGCGATCTGGGCACGGTGCGGTTCGGCGGCCTTGCCGGCAATCCGCAATTTCCCACGAAGGTTTCGGCGCTGGATGGCCGGCCGGTCACCGTCCGCGGCTTCATGGTGCCGCTGACCGACGGCGCCAGCCACAACCGCTTCATCCTGTCCGCCAATCCGCTCGGGTGCCCCGCCTGCGAGAATCCCGGACCGGCGACCATGATGCATGTCCACACCGCCATCGCCCTGCCGGCGACGCGGGAGCCGCTGACCCTGACCGGCACGCTGCGACTGCGTCCGCAGGAAGGGCTGTTCTACCGTCTGGTCCGCGCCGAGCAGCGCTGGGCCTGAGTTCCGTAGGCCCGCGTTCCGGAGATCGGCCGTGAGGGTGGCGACAGGCAGTCTCGGCGCGCTGTCGATGACGGCGGCCCTGCTGCTCTATGGCGGCCTCAGCGTGCCGGCGCCGCCCGCCTTGCGCGGGGTCGAACTGTCCATCGGTCTGCTGGTCCTGGCCGCCATCGGCTGGAAATGGCCGCTGGCGGTGGCGAGCGGTCATGCCCTGCGGATGCCGTCGGGGGTCGGGCAGTCGGGCCTCGTGCAGTCGGACATGCGCTGGATGCCGGTGGCGATCGCCGCGTTCACCTGGCTTCTGTGGGTGCCGCTGCTGCGCGGGGCTGCGCTGGGGTGGGAGGCGGCCGACATCCTGCGGGACGTCGTGCCCCTGGTCTTCCTGTTCCTTCCCGTGCTTCTGGTGCCGGCGCTGCGGAGCGGCGGAGACCGGACGGTACGCGCGTTGGCGGGTGGGCTGGCGATGGCCGGGTTGCTGCTGGCCTTGCGTTGGTGGCGGCAGGCGGATTGGGGATTCGGCGCAATCGGCCGGCGGGCGATGGCCGATGGCGGCGTCTATCTGCTCAATGCCCCGTCGGTTCTGTTCGCCGCGGTGCTGCTGCCGGCGCTCGCGCTGTCGCTGGTGGCGGTGGGTGGGCGAATCCGGTACTGGGTCGCAGCGGTTCCCTGTGCCGTCGGTGGTGCGCTTTGCCTTGGCGCGCTCGCCGGCGCGGTCCATCGCACCGCGCTGGGGCTGGCGGTGCTGTCGCTCGCCCTGACCGCCCTGTGGTGGGCGCGGCGCCGACCGTGGCTGGCCTTGCCGCTGCTGCTGGGAGTCGGCCTGCTGGCGGTGACCGGCGGCGATGCCCTGGTCGGCGCTTGGCAGCAGGCGGCGGAGAAGACGCGGCTGACCGGCGTCAATGCCCGTTGGGAGGAAGCCGCGGCGGTGATCGACCATGCCGTCGCCACGCCCTGGGCTCTGTTGTTCGGCGACGGCTGGGGGGCGCGGATCGCCAACCCGGCGGTGGGGGGCTGGCGGGTCAGCTACACCCACACGCTGGCCAGCTACAGCCTGCTGAAGACCGGGCTTTTCGGCATGGTTGCGCTGGGGGCCTATCTGGCGGCGCTGGTCCGGCCCTGGTGCCGGCTGCTGGCGACCGATCCGCCGCTGGCGCTCGCGGTGGTGCCGCCCCTGCTGATGGCGCTCTGCCTCCACACCAGCTTCAAGTATCTCGACACCGGCGTCATCCTGTCGCTGATGCTTGTGGCGGCGGAGCGCAGGAAAGGGTTGTCGGCACCTTAGTGGATCTGCATACTTTCGCGTGCAATTCCCGCATCGGTGCGCCGTGACGTTCGATCCGCCGTCCATCCTGTTCGTCAACCGGGTGTTCCCGCCGGACCGCGGGGCCACCGGCCGTTGCCTGTCGGACCTTTCCGCCCGGATGGCGGCAGCGGGCTGGCGGGTGACGGTGGTCGCGGACGGGGCGCGGACGGACTGCCGCGCGCCAGCCGGCGTCACGCTTTGCCGCACCGGCGGCGTGGTCGCGGCAGGGGAGAGGCCGGACGCGCGCGCCTATCTCGATTCGCTGTGCCGGCTGACCGGCCGGGCTTTGCGCCTGCCGCGCCACGACCTGGTGGTGACGATGACCGATCCGCCGCTGCTGGCGCTGGCCGGTCCGGTTCTGGCCGCCCGGCATGGGGCGGCGTCGCTGCACTGGTGCCAGGATCTGTACCCGGACCTGCTGCCGGTGCTGGGCGTGCGGATGCCGGCGATCCTCCGGCGGATGGCCGGCCATGGCATGGCGCGCGCCCTGCGCCGGCATAGCGGGGTGGTCGCCATCGGGCGCTGCATGCGCGAGCGCATCCTGGCGACGAGTGTACCGGCCGACCGGATGACTCTGCTGCCGAATTGGCCCGATCCGGCGATCCGCCCGCTGCCGAAGGAAGAAAACGACTTCCGCAAGTCGCTGGGCCTGGAGGAGGGCGACGGCCGTTTCGTGGTGGTCTATTCCGGGACGCTTGGGCTCGCCCACCCGATGCAAGGTGTTCTGGAGGCCGCGGCCCGGCTGCAGGACAGCGATTCCGCCGTGCTTTTCCTGCTGGTCGGCGAGGGGAGGGGCTTCGCCGCGGTGGAAGAGGCCGCGCGCGACCAAGGCTTGCGCAACCTGCGGCGGCTTTCCTGGCAGCCGGGCGAGCGGCTGGCGGAGTGCCTGTCCGCCGCCGATCTGCATCTGGTGGCGATGGACCCGGCGGCGGAGGGGATGCTGGTGCCGAGCAAGCTGGCCGGGGTGCAGGCGGCGGGGCGGCCCTGCCTGTTCCTGGGGCCGGCGGGAAGCGAGGCGGCGGCACGGGTCGAGGGCTGCGGTCTGGTGATCGACCCGTTCGACGGTCCGGCCATCGCCGATGCGGTCCGCGCCTATGCCGCCGATCCCGGCCGGTGCGCGGCGGAGGGAGCGCGCGCGGCCCGGCTGTCCGCCGCCTGGACCGCTGACCGCGCCGCCGCGGCCTTCGCCGGACTGGCGCAACGCCTCGTGGCGGAGCGCAGGCTTGCCCGGCCGGTGATGGGAAGGCCGCTGCCCCATGCCTGACGGCGTCATCACGCCCACTCAACGCCAGCCCCAGCCGGAGGCCCTGACCCTGGTCCTGCCCCGGTCGGGCGGGGAGGGCGATCTGCGCGCCTTCGTTCGTACCTTGCAGACGGGGTGGCGCTGGCTGCTGGCCGGCTGGCTGGGCGGGCTGGCGCTGGCGGTGGCGGGGCTGTGGACGGTAACGCCGGCCTATACCGCGGCGATGGTCATCGGGCCGACGGCGCGGGTCGGATCGGCCGCGATGGGCGCCCGGGTGCCGACGTTGAGCGGTCGGGATTCCGCCGGCGTCGCCGAACCGGGGGCGGGTGACGAATCGCTGTCGGACTTCGCCCGCTATCTGGAATTGTTCGGATCGGGGCCCGTCGCCGAGCGTCTGGCGCGCGATCCCGACATCCTGCGTGCCCTGTTCCCCGACCGCTGGGATGCGGAAACGGGGCGCTGGCGATCGCCGCCGGGGCTGCTGCCAATGGTGAAGCGGGGGCTGCTGGCGCTGGTCGGACGCGAGGATTGGGTGGAGCCGGACGGCGACCGCGTGGCGCGCGCGCTGCGTGAGAGGCTGGTGGTCGACATGCTGCGGTCGGGGCCGATGCGGCGCATCACCTTCCGTCACGCCGACCGGGTGACGGCAGTCGATCTTCTGGGGCGGATCGCCGCGGCAACCGACGCCCATCTGCGGGCGGAGGCGGCCCGGCGCAGCGCCGCGCAGATCGCCCACATCAAGCTCCGCCTTGGCGCCGTCACCGTGGCGGAGCACCGGCAGGCCCTGAGCGACCTGCTGCTCGACCAGGAGCGGGTGGCGATGATGATCGGCGTTGACCTGCCCTTTGCCGCCGACCTGATCCAGCCGCCGACCGCCGGCGCGCTGCCGGACTGGCCCAATCCGGCCGTCGTGGTGCCGCTGGCCGGATTGGTCGGGCTGATCGCCGCCGCCTTCGGCCTGTCGGCGCGCCATGCGCTGAAGGACCATGGCATCGGCGTTGAGGCGGTGCCATGAAAGCCATTCCGGTATCTGTGGTCGTGATGACGCGCGACGAGGCGGCGAACCTGCCTGTCTGCCTGCCGTCGCTCGCCCGTTTTGCCGAGTGCTTCGTGGTCGACAGCGGCAGCGGCGACGGAACGCCGGACATCGCCTTGTCCCACGGTGCGCAGTTGGTTCCTTTCCGCTGGAACGGCCGTTATCCCAAGAAGAAGCAGTGGTGCCTGGACACTCTGCCCTTCGCCCATGACTGGGTTCTTTTTGTCGATGCCGATGAACGGCCGACGGCGGAATTGGTGGAGGAGATCGCCCGCCTGATGGCGGGATCCTCGGCCGATGGACCCAGCCATGCCGCCTATTGGATCGACGGCCGGCCGGTCGTCCGTGGCTGGCCGCTGCGGTTCGGCTGCTGGAACCGCAAGCTCGCCCTGCTCGACCGCCGGCGCGTGCGTTTTCCCGAACAGCCCGATCTGGATGTCGCCTCCATGTGGGAGGTGGAGGGGCATTACCAGCCGCAGGTCGCCGGCACGACCGGCCGGCTGCGCCAGCCGATGGACCATAACGACGCCAAGCCGCTCTCGGCCTGGTTCGACCGCCACAACCGCTATTCCGACTGGGAGGCTGCCTTGCGCGCGGATGGCCGGATGGAGCGGCTGATCGACGGCGAGCCGGACATCGCCCCCGCCTCTTTGAAGCGCCTGCGTGGAATCGCGGGCCGGCGGACGCAGAAGCGGCTGTTCCAGCGCCTGCCCGGCCGGCCGCTCTGGGCCTTCCTGCATGCCTATGTGCTGCGCCTGGGGTTTCTCGACGGCGCAGCAGGGCTCGATCACGCGCTGGCACGCGCGTTCTACTATTGGCAGGTCGGGTTCAAGATGCGCTCGGCCGCACAGGCGCCGGAGGCGTCAGCCCGTTTCCCGTCGGTCGATACCTATCCTGAAAATCCACCGCTCCTGCGACCGGCGGGCGATCCTTACTCCTCGAGCAATGCGATGCGGTCGCCGCCCAGTGCCTTCAGCAGGTCGAAGGTGCGCTTGCGCACGCCCGGATCCTCGATCCGGTAATAGGCCCGGACCAGCTCCAGCGTTTCGCGGCGCGCCATCGATTCGAATTCGTCTGTCTCGCTCATGCTCTCGGCAGGGGACTCGGCGGTGATCTGGTCAGGCGACGGCATGTCGTCGAAGAAGTAGCTGACCGGCACGCCCAGCACCTGCGAAAGATTGTAAAGGCGGCTGGCGCTGATGCGGTTCGACCCGCGCTCGTATTTCTGCAGCTGCTGGAAGGTGATCCCGACCGCTTCGCCCAGTTTTTCCTGACTCAGGCCGAGCAGGGTGCGGCGAAGCCGCAGGCGGGCGCCGACATGGATGTCGATGGGGTTGGGACCTTCGCCGCGGCGCGACAGGGTGTGGGCGGGGGCGAGTTTGGTCTTGGTCGCGCTCATAAGTCGTACCTCGAAGGGAAAGCCGGAGGGAAGGCGCCGCGAGAATGCTTAGTTCAGAAAGTAAATTCTATGCAACCATTTGTGCGTATCAATGGCCCGTTCGGGTGGAAGTGGGAGGATCTATGCAAAAGACGTTATGTTTCCGGGCGCCGGAAACGTAATTTCGCGTATGCTGAGGGAAAATAATGACGCACTGCCAGCGCGACTCGCTGAGCCGCGGCGACCGCCGCTGCGCTTGCCGCTCCACAGCGGTAATGGCATCGGCGAATCGCGGCTTGCTCTCGCCGGCCCGCGGCCGCATCGCGTTGTGACAGGCCGCCGGGGGCGAACAGGCAGACGGGCCAGCGCAGCCGCACCGCCTCACCGCGGCCAAGAACGGCAAGCGTGAAGGCGTAATCGGCTGCGATCCGATAGCGGGGGTCGAAGCGAAGGTCTGCCAGAGCGGAAACCCGGTAGATCATGGCTTGATGGTGGGTGAACATACCCAGCGGCGCCCAGCGGTGCGACCGGGCGCGCTTCAGGAGGATACGTCCGTCCCCCTGCCGCTCCAGCGCATCGCCGTAGAGAAGGGCGCAGCCGGGGTGCCGGGCGATGGCCTGCAGCAGGCTGGGCGCGCTGTCCGCCGCCGCCAGCCGGTCGCCGGCGTTCAGAAACAGGGCATGGCTGCAGTCCAGCCGGCGGGCGGCGTCGAGCAGGTCGTTCATCGCGTCGTACAGCCCCGAGTCGGGGCACGACCGCCACCAGAGGGGACTCTCGGCATGGGCGGTCAGCCACTCCGCGGTTCCGTCGGTGGAGGCGCCATCGGCCACCAGCCAGACAATATCGCGGCCCAGTTGACCGCGCAGGCTGTCATGGGTGTCGGCCAGCCCGGCGCGGTCGTTGCGGACCACGGTCAGGATGGCGAGGCGGGGAAGGGCGGGCGCCGTCATCGCGTGATCACCGAGATCGAGGCGGCCGTGATCGCCAGCTGGCTCAGGATGTTGCCGACCGCCTTGGTGGCATCCAGCCCGTCGAAGGGGCGTGGATCGCGCGGCACCACCAGGATCGAACCCGGCGGAATCGCGTCCACCCGGTGATTCCAGGAGGACAGCGCCAGCGGCCGGGCCCGCCCGTCGGGCAGGACCAGGAAGCTCCGGCCGGTGTCGGCATCGCGGGTGGTGCCGCCGGCCTCGCCGAGATAATCCTCCGCCGTCTTGCCGCTGACGAACTGCGCGGCGGTGGGGTGCAGCACTTCGCCCGAGACCGCCACGGTCAGCGGCCGTTTCGGGATCAGGATGCGGTCGTCGGGCTCCAGCAGCGGGTCCAGTTCCGGCCGGCCGCGCAGGACGGCGGGGTCCGCCTCGACCACCACGCGGCCGAGCGGTTCGGCGCCGCGGAGTTGGGCGGCGAGTTGGCGGGCCAGTGCCACATTCTCCGCCTTCACCGGCTCGCCCTTCTCCACCTCCAGCGCCAGCGTCCGTTCCAGCTCGCGGGCTTGGCGTTGGAACTGCTCCTTCTCGCGGCGGCGCTCGCTCTCGCGGGTCAACACCGCCCCGGCGGGATAGGCGTCGTCCAGCAGGCCGCCGGCCCGCGCGATCAGCGAGGACAGCGTCTCGCCGCGGCCAATGTCGTAGCGGCCGGGACGGCGCACCGCCCCTTCGATGGCCACGGCACGCGATTCCAGCGCCTGCGGCCGTGGATTGATCCGCAGCGCATCGCCGGGGCTGACCGATCGGGAGCCGTCGCGGGAAAGGTCGATGCTGTTGCGTGTGCCATTGACGGCCGTCAGTTCCGCCACCGTCGGGTCGGCATCGGCGGACAGCCCGCCGGCCGCGGCGATCAGCGACTCCAGCGGCGTGCGGTCGGCGACCGGGTAGCCGCCGGGATCGCGTACCGCACCGCGCACCTGGACCGTCCGCTCGCCGATCACCGCGACGATGGCGGGATCAAGCACGGCTGCCAGCATCGCCGGCTCGCTTTCGCCGTCCGCCTTGTCGTCGCTCGCTGCGTCGGCGGGCTTTTCCAGGCTGCGGATGTCGTCGGCGGCGAACAGGTGGATGCGGTCGCCGTCGGCCAGTCCGCGATCCGCCCGCCCGGCGGCAACCTCCTGCGGAGAAAAGGGTAGATAGAGCCGGGTCAGGGTCCGCCGGTCGTATCGCTCGACGATGCCCAGCAACGGATAGACATCGCGCCTCAACAGCTTGCCGTCGCCCAGCGCCTTGCGCAGCGTGGTTCCGGCAGCCAGCCGGCGGGTGCCGGGGTGACGGACATGGCCGATAAGCTCGTACTGCGGCGCTTGCGACTCGACGATGGTCTCGCGGGCGCCGGCGCTCTCCGTGCCATCCGCCACGGGATAGAAGCCGGGGCGCGGCATGCCGGTCAGGCGCAGAATCGAATGGCGCAGGGCCAGCGGCAGCAGGTCTGGCACCGCGGCGAACAGCGGCGGACAGGGCGTGCGGGCGCCGGTTAGTGTGGCGGCGGCGCGGGCCTGCGGTCCGGTGGCGAGCGGCCCAGCCGGTTCCGCCGCCAGGGTCCTGGCGAGCGCGACCAGCCCGGGGCAGGCATCCTGCGGCGGCTGCCGGTCGCCGCGCAGAATGGCCAGCACCGGCTCCGAGGTCAGGAAATCGACGTCCGCGGTCCCCAGCACATAGAGCGTGTCGCCTTCGGCCAAGTCGCGGCGGTCCTTGCCATTCAGGACGGCGGACAGGGCGACCGGCCGCAGCTCACGCGCACCGGTGGCGGGGATGGTGCTTTCCAGGGCGGCGAAGGGCAGATAGGGATTGGGGCGCAGATCGGTGCGTGACAGTAGTCCAGGCAGCGTCTTCGCCCGGCTCCAGGCGCGCGGGCCGGGACGCAGGACATGCCCCTCCAGCCGCACCTCGCCGCGGCGGTCCTCGCGCCGCGGGGCGAGCAGCAGCAGGTCGCCGTCGCCGAAGCGTTTGGCATCGGCGTCCGCAACCTCCTCCGTCGTCTCCTCGCCGGTAGGACCGATGCCGAACCGGAGGAGCCGCCCCTGGCCGGGCCGCAGCGAGCCGCCGGCAAGGTCGCGCAATTCCGCCGCCGACAGCGGGCCGCCGCCGGGCGGAAGCTCGTAGATCCCCGGCCGTTTCACCGGACCGGCGACGGCGACGGTGGCGCCCAGCGGCGGGACGAACAGGCGGTCGCCGTCGCGCAGCGGCATGTCCGCATTGCCGGAGGCACCGGCGATCTGCAGGGCATAGAGGTCGACGGTGACGCTGCCGCCCGCCCGCATCAGCCGCACGGCGCGCAGGCTGCCGCCACGCTCCACCCCACCGGCCGCGGACAACGCGTCCAGCACGGTGGCGAAGGCGCTGATCTCCTGCCGGCCCGGCCGGCGGACCGCGCCGGTGACCAGAACGCCGATCCGCCGCACTTCCGCCAGAGAGGCGAAGGCGTCGGTGCTGGGCCATGTGGCGGCAGCGGCAGCGGCAAGGTCCCGCCGCAGGGCATCCAGCGTCAGGCCGGCGGCGGTCAGCGGGCGCAAGTCGTCCACCACCAGCTGCCCGTTGCGGTCGATGGTAAAGCGCTTACTGAAGGATTTCTGGCCGCGCAGGGTCACCAGCACGGCGTCGCCGGTGTTCAGCACGTAATCGCCCTGAATGGCGCCGGGGGCTGCGTCCGCCCCTGCGGCATCCGCGGCAGGGCCGAACAGGTCATAGCCGAATTGGCGCAGCGACTCGCCGGCGCGGGCGGAGAAGGCAGCTTCGAGGGGAGAAGCGAAAGAGTTTGCGGCGCTTCCAGGCGATAGCGGCAATGGCTGGTCATTTCGCGTCGGCCCGGCGGCCAACACGGCGCAAGCCCACAAAATCGGCGCCATTCCCGGCACCATTCGGGCGAATATCCTGCACGCAGCAGCCAGCATCGATGTCCAATAACCCAATCCACCACCCGCACAACGCGAGCGGTAGGCAATGAACACTATTGCGTGCGTTCGGCCGAAAGGCAATGGCCCGCATCCGGGTCGCCATGCAAAAGGGCATCATCCATCGTCCCGTCTGCGGGTCTATGATGATCCGAACTGCGCCGGCCCGGACGGCTCCTGGCGGCGGAACAGTGGTGGAACAATCAGGGAAACCAGTGGCGTGATCGTCATTCACAGCGAAGAGCATCGGCTGCAGGCCGGCCGGTCCGAACTCAACGACGGCCAGCTCGTCCCCTGTTACGAAAAGCCGGCCCGTGCCGATATCGTCCGGGCGCGGATCGAGGCGGTGGGGCTGGGCCCGATCATGGAACCCACCCGTCACGGCACAGCACCGCTGGAACGGGTGCATGACGCCGGCTACCTCAGTTTTCTGCAGACCGCTTGGGACGACTGGGTGAAGGAACATAGTGCCGACATCGACGCGCTGCCGCTGAACTGGGTGGCGCCGGGCATGTCGCGGCGCCGGGTGCCGCGCTCCATCGACGGGCGACTCGGCTTCTACTCCTTCGATGCCGGAACGCCGATCACCGCCGGGACATGGCGGGCCGCCACCGCCGCCGCCGACAGCGCGCTGACCGGTGTCGACCGCCTGCGGGCCGGCGATCGCAGCGCCTTCGCGCTATGCCGTCCGCCCGGGCACCATGCCGGCCATGCCTTCTACGGCGGCTATTGCTTCCTGAACAACGCGGCGATTGCGGCGCAGTCCCTGCGCGACGGCGGGGCCGCACGGGTGGCGGTGCTGGACCTCGACTATCACCATGGCAATGGCACGCAGGAGATTTTCTGGGAGCGCGGCGACGTGCTGTTCGTGTCGATCCATGCCGATCCGGCCGACGAATTCCCCTATTTCTGCGGCCATGCCGACGAAACCGGAGCCGGGGCGGGGGAGGGAGCGAACCTGAACCTGACGCTGCCCTGGGGGACCGATTGGGACGGTTATGCCCAGGCGTTGGCCGCCGCGGCGGCGCGCATCCGCGCTTTCGGTGCCGACGCGCTGGTGCTGTCGCTGGGGGCGGACACCTATGGCGGCGACCCGATCTCCCGCTTCCGGCTGCTGTCGGAGGATTTCCTGCGCATGGGCGCGGCCATCGCCGGCATCGGCCTGCCGACCCTGTTCGTGATGGAGGGCGGCTATGCCGTCGACGACCTCGGCGTGAATGTCGCCAACGTCCTGACCGGCTTCGAGCAGGGCTGAAGGCGGCGATCGCGGCTTGATGGCGGCCGCACCGTTGCCGGTGCGGCCGAATCGTCTTAAATTGAGGGGAAGTTCGGCCTCTTTTCTTGAGGATGCGGGCGGTGGCTGCCGACCTTTCCATCACCAGCCCGTCCATCGGGACCTACGCCCCCCCACGCAGCCAGCCGTTGCTGCGGGATGGGAAGGCCGCGTCGGACGGCGGGAAGGACAGTGCCGAAGGGAAGGGGCAGGGCGGCGGCTCCTCCGACACCGTCACCCTGTCCGACGCGGCACAGCAGCAGGTCCAGAAGCTCAAGCAGGCCGACACCGGCGTCCGCCAGCACGAGGCGGCGCATCAGGCGGCCGGCGGCGCCCAGGCCGGCGGCGCCTCCTTCACCTTTACCCGCGGGCCGGACGGAAAGAACTACGCCACCGCCGGCGAGGTGCCGATCGACGTCAGTCCCGAATCGGAGCCGACCGCCACCGTCGCCAAGATGGAGCAGGTGAAGGCTGCGGCTCTTGCCCCGGCCGACCCGTCGCCGCAGGATTTGCGCGTCGCCGCGCAGGCGGATGCGGCGAAGCTGCAGGCCCAGTCGGAACAGCGCCGGCAGGGCGGTGACACCGCGTCCGGACGGGCGGCTGCCGCCTATGGCGCGGCACAGGCCTTGGGCAAATCCGCCGGAGCGGGGAGGGGGTTGACGGTCTGACGCCGCGCGGCGCCGGCACCGCCGTTCCCGGTCCTCCCCATCCGACCCGGTCAGCGACGCGGAGTCGTTTCGCCGTCCAGCGTCAGCAGGGCGCCGTACAGTTCCGGACGGCGGTCGCGGAAAAGGCCCCAGGAGGCGCGCTGTGCCGCGATCCGGTCGAGGTCGAAGGTGGCGGTCAGCACCGTCCGGCTCTCACGGTCGGCCTGCGCAACGATCTCCCCCTGCGGCCCGGCGATGAAGGACGAGCCGTAGAAGGTCAGTGCGCAGCTTTCCCCCTGCTCCACCCCGACGCGGTTGGAGGCGACCAGCGGCATCAGGTTGGCACCGGCATGGCCTTGCATAACCCGTGTCCAATGACCCTGGCTGTCGATGGAGGAATCCTGCGGCTCCGACCCAATGGCTGTGGGATAGAGCAGGATCTCCGCCCCCTTCAGCGCCATGACGCGGGCGGTCTCCGGGAACCACTGGTCCCAGCAGATGGCGCAGCCGACGGTGGCGTAGCGGGTCTTGAATACCTGGATTCCGGTGTCGCCGGGGCTGAAATAGAACTTCTCCTGATAGCCGGGGCCGTCCGGGATGTGGGACTTGCGGTAGACGCCCAGCACGCTGCCGTCGGCATCGACCATGGCCATCGAGTTGTAATAGGCGTTGCGCGCCTTCTCGAAGAAACTGACGGGAATCACCACCGACAGCTCGCGGGCCAGCGCCTGCATGCGTCCGATCACCGGATGCCCCTCGGCCGGAGCGGCCAGTTCGAACAGCGACTGCTTCTGGTCCTTGCAGAAATAGGGGGTCTCGAACAGCTCCTGCGGCAGAATGATCTGCGCGCCCTTGGCGGCGGCCTCGCGAATCAGCGATTCGACGCCGTCGACGTTGGCGGCACGGTCCCAGCTGCAGGCCATCTGGGTGGCGGCGACGGTGACGGTACGGGACGAAGGAACGGTCGTCGAAGCGGTCATTGCGGGCTCTCGGCTCCTGTGTGAAGGCGGTTTGCGTACTCGTGTGACCAAAGGCCGCATCCTATGCAAGCCGTTGGAAGGGGTTTATCAACAATTTAGCGAAATATTCACATTGCCCGATCGGTGCCGCACGAACTGCCAAGTAATACCGATCCAATTGGCAATCATCATATCGACCATCATATGCGGATATGGTGCCTGTTGGCCGCGTCAAAAAGATGGAGGCGACACAAGGCGGCCATGCGAAGCATCGAATGAGACGTTCTGCTTATGCTGACGGTGTTCGGTGGGGCCGGGGGTGACATATCATTGCATGTCGGTGATTACAGGCCGCGCAATTGATTTGCGCTTTGCACACAACACGTTATGATTGGATGACGCAGCCATGCCCCTTCGTGTCAAGGTGGTGTTACCAGACAGGCATGGACCCGACGGACACGATGCCGCAGCGTCGCCTCGACAGGTGACTGCCCGGCGGTCGGCGCCGGTCGGCGTGGGTGGTTGCGGGCACGGGAACGACGGCAGAGAGATTGTCGGTATGGAGGCGTCTGTCAAGGGGTGGGGGCCCGAACGCCCCGGCGAGTCGGAGGACGCGGCCGGTTCGGCCGACGGTGCTTTATCGTTCGTCGTCCGGGAAGTGAATCGCGCCTTCGCCCGCGCCCTGCAGACGCGCATCGCGCGGTCGGGGGTCAGCATGGGGCAATGGTTCTTCCTGCGCGCCCTGTGGGAGGAGGATGGCCTGACCCAGCGGGAGTTGAGCCACCGCGTCGGCATGATGGAGCCGACCACCGTCACCGCGGTCAACGTGATGGAGGCGCAGGGGCTCGTCCAGCGCGTCCGCAACAGCCACGACCGCCGCAAGATGAACATCTTCCTGACCGACAAGGGCCGGGCCCTGCGCGACACGATGATGCCCAGCGCGTCCGAGATCGCCCAGATCGCCATCGACGGCATCGCGCCGGAGGAACTGGACGTGACGCTGGACGTGCTGCGCCGCGTCGGTGCCAACCTGAACGCCGCCTCCGCCGCCGCCCGCGAGAGCGAGGAAGAGTAGCGTCGGCGGCGACAGACGGCCGTCGCCGCTACGGCGGATCAATCACCGTCCAGATCACACGTCGTCGGATCAGTCGTCATCCGGATCCGGCGGCGGCGGCAGGCTGGCGCCGGTCAGATTGGCGCCGGAGAATTTCGCGTCCCGGATGTTGGCGTCGCTCAGGATCGCCCCGGTCAGGTTGGCATTGCTGAAGTCGCAGTCCGACAGGTTGGCTCCGCGCAGGTTGGTGCGGACGCAGGAACTGCCGGTCAGCCGCGCCCCGGTCAGGTTCGCCGCCCACAGCCGTCCGGTCGGCTGGCCGTCCGGCCCCTTGATGTCGACCCAGCCAACTCCGGCCCCGTCCAGCCGCACCCCGTCCATGTCGGCGCCGCGCAGATTGGCGCCGTCCAGGATCGCCGCGCTGAAATCGGCGCCGGCGAGCACGGCTTCGGAGATGTCGCACATGATCAGCAGCGCCTCGCGCATCTTGGCGCCGCTGAGATTGGCCCGCTTCAGGTTGGCGCCCGACAGGTTCACACCGGTCAGGTCGATGTGGCTGAGGTCGGCGCCGGTCAGGTCGGCCCGTGCCCCCATCGTGCCGTTGGTGTTGATCCAGGTGTAATGGCTGTGCAGGGCCTGCTGGATTTGGACCGAGAAATTGTCGGCCGATCGCGCCAGATTGGCGCCGGTGGTGTCGGCGCCGGTCAGATCGGCGCCCTCCAGCTTCGCGCCCTGCAGATCGGCGTTGCGCAGGTTGGCGCCGGCCAGCATCGCGCCGGTCAGGTTCGCGTCGCGCAGCACCGCGCCCTGCAGGTTCACGCCGGACAGGTTGCTGCCGCGCAGGTCGGCTCGGGCGAGATTGCAGTTCTTCATGCTGGCGCGCATCAGCGTGGCGCCGGTCAGCAGCGCGCCTTCGCAATCGGCGCCGTTCATCGACACGTCGGTCAGGTCGGCGCCCGACAGGTTGGCGTTGGTCAGCGACGCATCGTCGAAATCCGTCCCCGTCAGGTCGGAGCGGACGAAATCCAGCCCCTTGCCGTTCTTGCCGCCCTGTCCGCCATAGAGCAGGGCGCCGCCGCGCAGATCAGCCTCGCGCAGGATGGCGCGCTTCATCTTGGCGCCGCGCATGTGGGCGCCGCGCAGATCGGCGCGGTACAGGTTGCAGCCGGACAGATCCGCCTTCGTCAGATGGGCGGCGAACAGGTCGGCGGTGCTGAGATTGGCGTTGGACAGGTCGCAATGGGACAGGTTGGCGCCGGAAAGCTTGCCCTGCGCCAAGTTTACCCCGGACAGGTTCGAGCCTTCCATGTTCGCCATGGTCAGGTTGGCGCGCGAACCGCCCGACTTGTTCTTCAGCCAGCGCTCGTGCTTTTCCAGCACGGCAACCAACTCGTGCGGTGTCATCGGTCCGGTCCGGTCTGCATGGTTGCGTGGTCCATCGATAGACCAGTGTCCGGAAATAATCTATGCCAAAGGTTAAAGCCGCCTCCAGTGCCGAGGCGGCTTGGCGACGGCGGCGGCGGGCCCCATCTGCGGGGCGTCGGGCGCAGCACCGTCGGCAACAGGCCAGTCATAATGGGGAGTTGGGGATCATGTCGGGTGGACACACGCTTGCGGCTTTCGACACCGAACTGGCGGCCCTGCGCAGCGCCATCGACCGGATGGGCGAACTGGTGGAGCGGCAGGTCGGGCTGGCGCTCGATTCGCTGGCCGGCCCCGATGCCGAGATCGCGGGCGAGGTGCTGAAGGGCGATGCCGAGATCGACCGGCTGGAGATGGAGGTGGAGGCGATGACCGTCCGCCTTCTGGCCCTGCGCCAGCCGATGGCGAAGGACCTGCGCGAGATCGTCGCGGCGCTGAAGATCGCCTCGAACCTGGAGCGGATGGGCGATTTCGCCGGATCGGTCGCCAAGCGGGCGGTCACGCTGGCCACCCTGCCGGTGGCGCCGCCGGTGGCCTCGCTGGTCCGCATGGGCCGCATGGTGCAGGCGATGATCGGCGACATGCGCCGCGCTTACACCGAACAGAATGCCGACCTCGCCACCTCCGTCCGCGATTGCGACGGGGAGGTCGATGCTGCCTATACCGCCCTGTTCCGTGAATTCCTGACCTACATGATGGAGACGCCGGCGCAGATCACCGGCTGCACCCATCTGCTGTTCGCCGCCAAGTCGATCGAGCGCATCGGCGACCACGCCACCAACGTGGCGGAGAACATCAGCTTCCTGGTCAAGGGCCGCCTGCCGTCCGACGAGCGCCGCAAGGAGGACCTCAGCAGCTACGCCGTCGCCCCGCCGCGGGACGGGGCCTGACAGGGAGTGCTTGACAGGCGGCCCCGCCCTGTGTTGCGGTTGCTGCCATGAACATGTCCTCGCCCCTCCTGTCGCAGCATTGGTGGTGGCCCGTCTCCCACGGGCCGGCCTGGCAATGCGCGTAAGCGTGGATTGAGAAGAAAAGGCCGCCCGGTGTATCCGGAGCGGCCTTTTTCCTGACCCGACACAGCGGGTCATCCAGCGGAAGAACGGACAGGCAGGCGGAAGCACCGGGCGGCGTCACCGACAAGACGCCCGAACCGGAGCACCGCCGTCATGATCCCGTCCCACCTGTTCCTCGCCGACCCCGTCTTCCTCGAACCCGTCGCCGCCGTGACCGGCGGTGGCCTCGGTCTGCGCCGTACCGCCGAGCCGGTGGCAATCGCCGAGTCGGTCGATGCGCTGGTCACCGCGCTCGACGAACGGCGCGGCCTGCTGTTGTCCGGCGGGGTGGAGGCACCCGGCCGCTACCGGCGTCAGGCGCTGGGTTTCGTCGATCCGCCGCTATCGGTGACCGCGCGAGGCCGCACCGTGCGCATCGATGCGCTGAACCCGCGCGGCCGGCTGCTGCTGCCCGCAGTGGCCGGCGCGCTGGACGGGCACGAGGCGCTGGTCGGGCTGGAGGTCACCGCCGGGCGTGTCACCGCCCTGGTGCGCCGCCCCGCCGGCGTCTTCACCGAGGAGGAGCGCAGCCGCCAGCCCTCCGTCTTCAGCGTGCTGCGGGCGCTGATGGCGTTGTTCGCCTGCCCGGAGGAGCCGTTCCTGGGGCTCTATGGCGCCTTCGGATATGATCTCGCCTTTCAGTTCGAGACGATCCGGCGCCGGCTGGAGCGGCCGGACGACCAGCGCGATCTCGTGCTGTACCTGCCCGACCGGCTGCTGGTGGTCGATCACGCCGCCGGGGTGGCGCGGCGCTTCACTTACGAGTTCGTGGTGGATGGCGTCTCGACGGAAGGCATTGCCGGCGGCGGGCGGGCTCACGCCTACCGCCCCGACACCAACGCCGCCGCGGAGTGCGACCATGCCCCCGGCGAGTACCAGCAGGTGGTGCGGGCGGCGAAGGAGGCGTTCAACCGCGGCGACCTGTTCGAGGTGGTGCCCGGCCAGACCTTCGCCGAGCCCTGCGCCGACAGCCCGGCCACCATCTTCCGCCGCCTGCGCACGGCCAACCCGGCACCCTATGAAGCGCTCATCAATCTGGGCGACGGCGAGTTCCTGGTCGCCGCCAGCCCGGAAATGTATGTGCGCGTCGGCGGCCGGCGGGTTGAGACCTGCCCGATCTCCGGCACCGTGGCGCGCGCGGGTAACGCGCTGGGCGACGCATCGCAGATCCTGACGCTGCTGAACTCCACCAAGGATGCGGCGGAGCTGACCATGTGCACCGATGTCGACCGCAACGACAAGGCGCGGGTGTGCGAGCCCGGTTCCGTCCGCGTCATCGGCCGGCGGATGATCGAGCTGTACTCGCGGCTGATTCACACCGTCGATCATGTGGAAGGGCGGCTGCGCGATGGCTTCGACGCGCTGGACGCCTTCCTCACCCACAGCTGGGCGGTGACGGTGACCGGCGCGCCGAAGCGCTGGGCCATGCAGTTCCTGGAGGATACCGAACGGTCGCCGCGCCGCTGGTACGGCGGGGCCTTCGGCCGCATCGGCTTCGACGGCGGGATGGACACCGGGCTGACCCTGCGCACCATCCACATGAAGGACGGCGTCGCCTTCGTCCGCGCCGGCGCCACGCTGCTGTCGGACAGCGATCCGGATGCGGAGGACGCCGAATGCCGGCTGAAGGCCTCCGCCTTCCTCGACGCGGTGCGCGGCGAGGGCACGGGGCCGCGTCTGTCGGTGGTCCAGACCGGGGCAAAGCGGAGCGGGGAGGGCAGGCGGGTGCTGCTGGTCGATCATGACGACAGCTTCGTCCACACGCTGGCCGATTATTTCCGCCAGACGGGGGCCAGCGTGACGACGCTACGCCACAGCCATGCGCGGGCGGCCCTGCGTAGCGACCCGCCCGACCTGCTGGTTCTGTCGCCGGGGCCGGGGCGGCCGGCCGATTTCGATGTCGGCGGCAGCGTGCAGGCGGCGCTTGATCTTGGCGTGCCGGTGTTCGGCGTCTGCCTGGGGTTGCAGGGGATGGCCGAGCATTTCGGTGCGGAACTGGAGCGCCTGCCGGAGCCGATGCATGGCAAGGCCTCGCCCCTGCGTCACCAGGGCGGTGGGCTGCCTATCGGATTGTTCGAGGGGCTGCCGCAGGGGATGCGGGCGGGGCGCTACCACTCGCTGGTGGCGCGGCGCGACAGCCTGCCGCCGGACCTGCGGGTGACGGCGGAGACGGAGGACGGCACGGTGATGGCGATCGAGCACCGGACGCTGCCGCTGGCCGCGGTGCAGTTCCATCCCGAATCGATCCTGACCCTGGACGGAGCCGCCGATGGTGGGGCCACTGGAGGGGCTGGGCTGGCGCTGATCGCCAACGTGATGGAACGGCTGGCCGGGCGCGTCAGCGCGATGCCCGAACGCGAAGCGGCGGCCTGAAGAGGCCGCCGCTTCGTGACTTCGATGGAGGAAGAGTGACGGGGAAACCCGTCACTCCACCATGCCCAGCGCTTCCTTGTAGAGCTCCAGGATGGCTTCCTGCTCCTGGCGGTCGGCCTTGTCCATCTTCCGCAGGCGGATGATCTGCCGGATGATCTTGGTGTCGAAACCGGTGCCCTTCGCCTCGGCATAGACTTCCTTGATGTCTTCCTGCAGACCGCGCTTTTCCTCTTCGAGACGCTCGATGCGTTCGACAAAGGACTTCAGGCGATCCGCCGCGATGCCGCCGACGTCGGACATGGCAAAACCTCAAACGATGGGGGTGTTCGGGAACGGGGCGGGACAATATCGGCGGGCGGGGGGAATGGCAAGCCGGCGATGCGCCGCGGACACGCACGGCAGAGGTCCGGCTGCGTCATCGCGTCGCGACCATTCCTTGGTACAAGCGTCACCGTCGCCGGAGTTTGAACAGCTCATGGCTGATTTGTCTTAATGTATGAAACAATCGTACGATGGGCTTAAGCAGCCATTCCCTTTGTTGCGGCGCACCCAATAGGCTGGTATTACCATCGGTGGGTTCGGCTTCACAAAGGCACATGGATACGGCATGTATGCACGTCGTCTGGGCCGATGATCCATGGGGGATGCCGGGATCGGCGTATCTGAGGCAGGGGAGTTTTATCTAATGAAAGTCGCCATTCCAAAGGAGCGACGTGCGGGCGAACTTCGCGTGGCCGCCTCACCGGAAACGGTGAAGAAACTGAAGGGTTTGGGACTGGACGTGGTGGTGGAGAGCGGGGCCGGTCTCGGTTCCAGCATCACCGACGCGGCCTATGAGGCGGCAGGGGCCGCCATCGCCGCCGACGAGGCGTCGGCGCTGGCCGATGCCGACATCGTGCTGAAGGTGCAGCGGCCGCTGATCGCCGGCGAAGGGGACGTGGACGAACTGGCGCTGATCCGAAAGGGCGCGCTGCTGTTCGCCATCCTCAACCCCCACAACAGCCGCGACCATGTGAA
>NZ_LGQY01000101.1:0-33253 GCF_003116065.1 Azospirillum sp. TSO5
CGCACAAAGCTTTGCTTTGTGCTGACGCGACAGGCGGACCATAGGTCCGCTGAGAGCGGGGGAGGGTTAGGGAGGGGGCACTCAAAGCCGACACCGCCGCCCCACCACCCTTACTTCCCCACCACCCGCCGCAGCGGACTGTCGCCGACCGCCCACACCCCGCGGTCCACCGCCTTCGCCCCCTCAAACACCAGCCAGCTCTGCCGCCCGTAATGCGGCAGCGGCCGGACGAGCGCCCGCAGCGCCTCGGCGTCGGCACCCGACACCGCCAGCGCCATTCGCCCGTCAGCCGCGCGCGACACCCACACCCGTGCGCTGCCCCGGCCGGCCAGTTCCGGCGGCACCGGAGGCAGCCTGCGCGACTCCAACTCCCGCGCCACGGCCGCGTCGGTGCCGATCAGCAGCAGCGGCGCCCCTCCACCACCTTCCTCCTTGCCGGCGCCATCGATCAGGCGCCCGGCCAGCGCTCGCGCCGCCTCCGCCGCTTTGCCGTCGGCGGCGATCACCCGCTCCGCACCCGGACGCAGGGTCACGTCGCGCAGGATCGGCGGCGCCTCCCCCGGCGCCAAGCGGCGGAACAGGTCGAAATCGGGATCGACCGCCACCGCCCGAACCTCCGCTTTCGATGGAATGCGCAGCGTCGCCTGCCGGCTGTCGAATCGGACGCTATGCTCCTCCACCCCGGCCGCAGTCTCCAGCCGCACCGGCACGGTCAGCGCATAGGGCGCGTCGCCCTCCTGCCGCAGGGTCAGCTGTACGCCATCACCATCGGCACGGGCATCGACCAGGGTCAGCATCGGCGCGCCCCGCCGCTCCAGCCACTGGCTGAACAGCCCGCTCAGGTCACGGCCGGACGCCGCCTCGAAGGATTGGCGGAGGTCGGACCAGCCGGCCGCCTGGAAAGCATGTTCGCTCCAGAACCGGCGGATGCCGGCGTCGAAAACGTCGTGCCCGATCTCCGCCTCCAGCATGTGGAACAGCATCGCCGCCTTGCCATAGCCGACGATCTGCGAGGCATCGTGCGTCTTGGACAGGAACTCCGTCAGCGGGCGGTCGCGCTCGGCCGGCAGGGCGGCATAGTCGCGCAGCCAGTCCAGCCGCATCGCCCGCGTCGCGTCGGCGCCGCGTTCGCGGGCGGCGGCATAATCGGCCATGTAGGTGGTCAGCCCCTCCGCCCAATTGCCGCCCTCGCCGACCCGCACGCCGTTGCCCCACCAGTTGTGCATGATCTCGTGGGTCAGCGACTGGCTGCGGATGAAGGGCAGCGGCAGCACAGCGCGGCCGATGGCGGTCAGGCCGGGAAAACCCAGCCCCACCGGCGGCGGAACCGATACGATGCTGAAGCCGTCGAAGGGATAGGCGCCGATACGGGCGGACCCGGCGGCGATCGCCTGCTCCGACAGTCCGAGATAGCCGTCGGCCAGCCCCGTCTGTTCCGGATGGCGGTAGAGCCGCAAGCGCAGGTCCCCCGCCATCCGCTCCTCCACCGTCCAGGGGCCGGCGAAGACGGAAGGTTCCTCCACGCTGCGGCTTTCCTCGAACACCGCGCGGTAGCCGGCGGCGTCGCGCCCCTCTTCCACCAGCCGTCCGGTGGCGACGGCGACATAGGGCGCCGGCACCCGCACCGACAGGCGCCAGGTCGGCGGTTCTTCCGATGCCGAGGCCGGATCGGGCAGCCAGCCGCCAAGCCCCGGCAGAAAGGCGCCCTCACCGTCCAGCGCAAGGCCGGTGCCGGCGGTGAAGCCCGGCAGCCGGCCGCCATAGCGGATGGTCACCGGTCCGCCTCCCTCCGGCACCACCAGCCGCAGCCGGTCGCCACGCCGGTCGACCGGGACGGGCTTGTCGCCGGCCCACGCCTCCTCCAGCGTCAGGGCCGGGTCCAACCGCAAGGACTGAGTCCCGGCCGGCAGTGTCAGCCGATCCACCGCCTCTATCCGTCCGGCGGCGGGATCGAGCGTCAGGTCGATGTCGTGGTGAAGCGGTGCGGCACCGGCCGGGGCGACCACGCCCAGGGCCAGTGCCGCACCCACCATGGTCCCCAGGGCAGGGAACCGGATGCGCAGGATCGTCGTCATGGCCCTGAAGATGGGCGCCGCACCGGCAAGTCGCCAGCGTGGCGTCATGCCGCGCGGATACTCTCCAGGAAGCCGTCCACCTCGCGGCGCAGCCGGTCGGCGACACCGGTCAGGAGCCCGGATTCATCCAGCATCTCGTTGGCCTTGGCACCGGCATCGGTGGTCGCCTCGCTGGCGCCGGCGACGTTGACCGAGACCGCCTGCGCGCCCTGGGCCGCCTGATGGACGTTGGCGGAGATGTCCCGCGTCGCGGCCCCCTGCTCTTCCACCGCCGCGGCGATGGCGCTGGAGATGCTCGTCATCTCGCCAATGACATGGCCGATGTCGCGGATCGCCACCACCGCCACGTTGGTTGCCTGCTGGATTTCAGCGATCTTCTTCTGGATGTCGTCGGTGGCGCGGGCGGTCTGGTTGGCCAGTCCCTTCACCTCCGACGCGACGACGGCGAAGCCCTTGCCGTGCTCGCCGGCACGCGCGGCCTCGATGGTGGCGTTCAGCGCCAGCAGGTTGGTCTGCCCGGCGATCGAGTTGATGAGGCTCACCACCTCGCCCACCTCGTTGGCGGCGCGGACGAGGCCGTTCATCACTTCGTTGGTCTTGGCCGCTTCGGTCACCGCCTGGTTCGCCACGTCGTTGGAGGCGCTGACCTGCCGGCCGATCTCGCCGATGGAACTGGACAGTTCCTCGGTGGCCCCGGCGACGGTGTTGACGCTCACTGCCGCCTCTTCCGCGGCCTGGGCGGCAGCGCTGCTGCGGCTGGTGGCGGTGCCGGTGCTGACGGTCAACGACTGGGCGGCCTGGCGCATGGTGCCGGCCGAGGCCGTCACCTGCCGCACCACCTCGCCGATGGACCGTTCAAAGCCGTCGGCCAGCCTGGACAGCAGGGCCACCCGCTCGGCCTCCGCCTTGACGTGCATCTCCTCCTGCTGGGCGCGCAGGCGGCGGTTTTCCAACCCGCGTTCCTTGAACACGCCGACCGTCATGGCGATCTGCCCGATCTCGTCCCGGCGGTCGGTGTCGGTGACCTCGACATCCAGGTCGTCATTGGCCAGCCGGCGCATCGCCGCGGTCAGCCGCGACAGCGGATGCGTGATGGAGCGCGCAATCCACAACGACAGCAACAGCGCCGCGATGCCCAAACAACCGCCGAGCAATCCGGCCTGCAGCGCATTACGGCGGAAATCGGCTTCGATGTCGTCAACATAGACACCGGTGGCGACGATCCACTTCCATCCCGGCGTCATCTGCGAATAGGCGATCTTCGGGCTGGGTTGGGCTCCCGCCACCTTCGGCCAGGAATAGGAGACATACCCACCGCCCCGGCGCCCCTCTTCCACCAGAAGCTGCGCGAAGGGAATGCCATTCGGGTCCTTGGAGTCGCCGAGATTTCGCCCTTCGATTTGCGGCTGTCCACCGTGGACTTCAACCAAGCCATTGGCATCTGTGGCGAATAGATATTCGTTCCCAGCGTAACGCATCGAACGTATGGCGTTGCGGGCCGCGGTACGGGCCGCGTCCAAGGGCATCTCACCCTTTGCAGCACGGGTTTCAAAATCTTTGACGACACCGATGGCAGCCTCGACGATCGAACGAACCTTTGCCTCGCTGGCCTCCTGTTGAGTTGTGTGAAGAGAAGAGAGAAGGATGGCGGCCACACCTATGATTGCGCAGAGCATAACTGCGGAAATGGTGAGGAATTTTTTTCCTATGCTGACGTTCTGCATTCACACGACCTCCCGGATAGAACATTAGAATTCTATGGATTCGGTTGGTCAGTGTCAAAACGGAATAGTGGAGACACAATTGAACGTCAAATACGTCAGAAGATTACAGGCCGCTAAGAGATTAATAGCAAATCATCACAATTGATCGAAAAGACTCCAAAAACAGATCCCAAGCCTAGGTCAACCCGCATAGGCGCGCACCCGATCATACAACTTTGACAACCGGACATCGCAGATCTCGAGCTCTTTCAAGTGATCAACTGTGTTGGCGAGGTAATCGATGTTGGGCCCGCGCTGACCGCAGCAGCCGGCGATGCGACAAACGACCGCAGCCTCGTCCAGGCCTCGGCAATATTGCGGGTGGTTGCGGTCGACGACGAAGCAGCAGGCGCTGACCGATTCCAGCCCCTCCGCCGACCGGCCGTCGCGCAGGCGCACGCGCAGCAGCCTCGGCCGGTAGACCCGGCTGTCCATCTCGCGCTCCCACAGATAGTCGAGGGTCGAGGGCACCTCCGCCGCGGCCACCCGGAAGACGATGCCCCGGCAGGAGCCGCCACGGTCCAGCCCCAGCACCAGCCCCGGCCGCTCCGGTGTTCCGCGATAGCGATAGGAGGCGACGCAGAAGCTGCGGTGATATCCCGCCAGGGTCGCCGCATGCCGCTCCGCGAACATGAAGCCGGGGTTCCACATCAGCGAGCCATAGCCGAATACCCACAGGTCGGCGCCGGGTTCGACGGCGATGTCGCCGGTCCAGGCGGGAGTCGGAATCGGTGAATCGGGAGCCATGGCAGATCGCAGGAGGAAAGATCGCTTGGGACTGGTTGGAACCGAATCGGTAGCCACCGAGCCTAGCATGCGGGTTCCGGGGTCGCTATAACGGTACGGAGATGGAACGGACATGCCACCGATGCGACCCAATGCCACCTCTTCCGCTCCGCGCCGCCTGCTGACCGGGCGCCGGATCGCGACCATCCTGGTTCTGATGGTCCTGCTGCTGCCTGCCCTTCTTTATTCATTGTGGTGGTGGCAGGCGGCCCGCTCCGTGCGGGAAGGGCTGGAGACCTGGGTCGCCGACCAGCGTGCCAACGGGGCGGTGGTCGAACATGGCGGGCTGACCGTCGGCGGCTTCCCTTTCACCCTGCGGGCCGAGCTTGAAAAGCTCCATCTGGCGACCCGTGGCGCCGACTGGCAGGGCGGGGGTCTGGTGGCGGAGGCAGCCCCCTGGAACCCGACCCGCATCGCCCTGACCTTTCCGGGCGAGCAGCGCCTGTCCGTCGTCCAGCCCGGTCAGCCACCCGTCGACATCCTGGCACCGCAGGGCGGCAGCGGCGACGTGACGATGCGGATGTCGGGCACGCTGGAGCGGCTCGCCCTGCACTTCACCGGTCTGACCGCGCAGGTCGCCGGACAGTCGGTGCCGGTCGCCGCGCTCGCCGTCAGCGCCGCCCAGCCGGACCAGCCGCCGGCCGAACGCGGCACCGCCGGCCTGACCGTGACGCTGTCCGCCGACGGGCTGACCCTGCCCGACGGCATGCCGCCGACGCTGGGCCGCGAGGTGAAGCGAACGGAACTGACCCTGCGCGTCATGGGCGCACCGCCCCGGCCGGAGCCGGCCAGCCTGTCGGCCTGGAGCCGCGACGGCGGCACGGTGGAACTGGACCGGCTGGCGCTGGATTGGGGACCGCTGGGGGCGGTGCTGTCCGGCACGCTGGCGCTGGACGCACAGTTGCAGCCGCAGGCGGCGCTGACCGCGGAGATTCGCGGTGCGCCGGCCATCCTGGACGCGGTGAAGCCGATGATGCGCCCGAACGAGGCCGCCATCGCCAAAACCGTCCTGGCCATGCTGGCTCGTCCGACCGGCCCGAACGGCGAACCGGTGGTCACCGCCCCGGTGACTGTGCAGGACCGCGCGCTCTATGTCGGGCCGCTGCGCGTCGCCGCACTGCCCAAGCTGGTCTGGTGACAAGTATCGGGCGGAACCGGCGATAACCGGCGGAAATGCAACAGGTGCCGGCGGGCATGACGCTTCCGTGACTCCGCCCCCTTGTTTCACACGGCGCCTCAGGTCAAATTGACGCAGTCCCTGTCGCGGCTGCCATGGTGCGTCGGTCGATGTGTCGGTTTCTTGCCTATTGCGGCGAACCCGTGTTCCTGGAAACGCTGGTCTGCACGCCCTGTCATTCCCTGATCGAACAGTCGATGCACGCCGCGGAGGCGAAGACCGAAACCAACGGTGACGGTTTCGGCGTCGGCTGGTACAGCGAGCGGACCGAGCCCGGCCGCTATTGCGAGATCCGCCCGGCCTGGTCGGACGAGAACCTGCAATCGATCTGCAGCCATGTCCGCTCCCACCTGTTCTTCGCCCACGTGCGGGCGGCCACCGGCACCGCGGTCAGCCGGGCCAACTGTCATCCGTTCAAAGCCGGGCGTTTCCTGTTCATGCACAACGGGCAGATCGGCGATTGGCCCCGCCTGCGCCGCCGGGTGGAGGCGATGATCCCGGACGAGCTGTACAGCTCGCGCACCGGCACCACCGACAGCGAGGCGATCTTCCTCGCCGCGATCGGCCAGGGGCTGGAGCAGGATTCGGTCGGCGCCTTCCAGCGCGTGCTGCATGCCATCCGCGACGAGATGCAGGCGCTGGACATCACCGCGCCGCTTCGCTTCACCGCGACCTGGACCGACGGCGAGCGGGTGTGGGCGGTGCGCTGGGCATCCGACGACAAGCCGCCCAGCCTGTACTGGCGCCGGGGCGAGAATGGCCTGATCGTAGTGTCGGAACCGGTCGACGCCCAGCGCGACCAGTGGCGGCAAGTGCCGCCCAGCGGCGGGCTGGTGGCGCGCATCGGCGCTGCGCCGGAGATGTTCACGTTCCATTGAGGGAGGGGCCATTGAGGGAGGGACATCACCCCTCCAGCAACCGCTCCTTCGGCAGCAGGATGGTCACCGCCGTCCCCCGCCCCGGTGCGCTGTCGATCTCAACGCCGCCGCCATGCAATTCGGCAAAGCGGCGCACGATGGGCAGCCCCAACCCGACCCCCTCATGCTGGCGGACCAGCGAGCGTTCAGCCTGGGTGAAGGGGTTGAAGATGCGCCCCATCAGCTCGGCCGGAATTCCCGGCCCGTTGTCACGCACGGTCAGCCCGACGAAGTTGCCGCGGTCCTCCACCGCCACGGCGACATGGCCGCCGGCGGGTGTGAACTTGACCGCGTTGTCCAAAAGGTTCAGCACCATCTCGCGCAGCCGGCGGCGGTCGATGCGCATGCGGAAGGCGGGACAGGGATGGACGGCCACCGTCAGCCGCTTGCCCGCCGCCTTCGGCGCCAGCATGTCGGCGCAGCCAGTCAGCAGCTGGGGGATGTTGACGTCGCTTTCCTGGATCTCGATGGAGCCGGTGGAGCCGCGGGTATAGTCCAGGATGTTGTTGACCATGGTCAGCAGCGACCGGCCGCTTTCCTCGATCAGCTTCACATATTCCAGGTAATCGGGATGGCCCAGCTTGCCCATCCCCTCCCCCGCCAGCACGTCGGCGAAGCCGATGATGGAGTTCAGCGGCGTGCGCAGCTCGTGGCTCATCACCGCCAGGAAGTCCAGCTTGGCGCGGTCGGCCTTGCGCGCCGCCTCCAGCGCATCCGACAGTTCGGCGGTGCGTTCCGACACCCGGTGTTCAAGCTCGCGGTTCTGTTCGGCGGCGCGACGGTAGAGCTTGCGGATCTCCACCATATTGCGGACGCGGTGCAGAAGCTCCCAGGCGATGAAGGGCTTGGTCAGGAAATCGTTGGCGCCCAGTTCCAGCGACTTGCGCCGGGTCTCCTGGTCGGTCTGGGCGGTCAGCACCAGGATCGGCACGTAATCGTCGCCGAAGATCGGCTTCAGCCGCTCCATCAGGTCGAAGCCGCTCATGTGCGGCATGCGGATGTCGATCAGCAGCAGGTCGAACGGCTCCGCCGCGCAGAGGTCCGGCACCTTGCGCGGGTCGGTCTCGCCGCGCACACGGCGATAACCGTCATGGCTCAGGATTTCCCGCAACAGGTCGACGTTGGACGGGTTGTCGTCCACGATCAGGATGCTCGCGTCCTTGACCTGCTGGGCGAGCGCCGGGTCGATCTGGCTCCTGTTCATCGGGAACATGCACCTTTGAACCGTCCGCGTGGGCAATTAGATTTGCCTCTGAACGGATCGAATGCAATCGAAATGATCCGGAAACGACCGGTATTGCGACCGCCTCAGCTCAGGCGCGCTTTTCCCAGCCGCCGCGGTCGGTCTGCTGCCAATAGGTCAGGCTGTGGCCGGCCGCTTTGCAGGCTTTCCAGCGCTGGCGGGCGGCCAGCACCGCCTCGTCGTCGTTGCCGTCGAACAGGTCACAGACAAGCTCGAAGCCGTCCATCCGATCGCTGACGCAACCGTCGACCGTGACCAGCACGGTGGCGCCGTTGGGGTTCTCGTCGGCATCGGTCAGCCACACTGGCTGACGGTCGGCGAAACCATCGCGCGCCGCACCGTGCGGCAGGAAGGAGCCGGGATCGTAGGTCCACAAATGCTGGTTCAGCATGTCCACCCGCTCCGGCGAACCGGCCAGCACGACGGCGCGCCAGTTCCGCTCAAGAACCTTCTCCAGGATCTTGGGCAGCGCCTGTTCCATCGTGCGCCGTTGCAGGTGGTAGAAGCGGACTTCGGTCATGGCTCCTTCACTCAACTCAGGTCATCAGCCTTCGTGGAATTCCGCCACGAAGCGGTCGAGCAGGCGCACGCCGAAGGCGGAGGCGCCCTTCGGAACCGTGGCGCCGTCCTTCTTCGCCCAAGCCACGCCGGCGATGTCGATGTGCGCCCAGGGCAGGTCGTTGACGAAGCGCTTCAGGAACTGCGCGCCGACGATGCTGCCGGCGCCGCCGCCCGACCCGGTGTTCTTCATGTCGGCGGCCGGCGAGTCGATTTCCTTGTCATAGCCGTCGCCCAGCGGCATGCGCCACACCGGCTGGCCCACCTTCAGGCCGGCGGCCGTCAGGTTCATGGCGAGGTCGTCGTCGTTGGCGAACAGGCCGGCATGCTCGTGGCCCAGCGCGACGATGACGGCGCCGGTCAGGGTGGCGAGATCGATCATCAGCTTGGGCTTGTAGACATCCTGCGCGTACCACAGGCAGTCGGCCAGCACCAGACGGCCTTCGGCGTCGGTGTTGATGACCTCGATGGTCTGGCCCGACAGCGAGGTGACGATGTCGCCCGGACGCTGCGCCGTGCCGGACGGCATGTTTTCCACCAGACCGACGATGCCGACGGCGTTGACCTTCGCCTTGCGGGCGGCCAGCGCGTACATGGTGCCGATCACGGTGGCGGAGCCGCCCATGTCCCACTTCATGTCTTCCATGCCGGCCGCACCCTTGATCGAGATGCCGCCGCTGTCGAAGGTCACGCCCTTGCCGATGAAGGCGACCGGGCGCTTGTCGGCGGCATCCGGGTTGCCGTTCCAGCGCATCACGACCACGCGCGGCTCGAAGGCGCTGCCCTGGGCGACGCCCAGCAGGGCGCCCATGCCGATCTTGCGCAGCTTCTTCTGGTCGAGGATTTCGACTTCGACGCCGAACTGCTCCAGCTCCTTCGTCTTCTCGGCGAGGCTTTCCGGATAGATGACGTTGGCCGGTTCGGACACCAGATCGCGGGTGAAGCGGATGGCGTCGGCCAGCGTGTCCAGCTTCTTGAAGGCGGATTTGGCGGCGCCGTCATCCTCGACCAGCAGCGTCACCTTGCGCAGGCTGGGCTTCGGATCCTTCTTGTCGGACTTGCGGTCGTTGGTCCGGTACTTGTCGAACTTGTAGCTGCGCAGCTGCGCGCCGAAGGCGATCTCGGCGGCGGCGGCAGCCGGGGAAAGCTTGGCCCCCTCCGGCAGTTCGACCAGCAGCGCCGCCTCGTCGGTGGCCTTGTCCAGGGCCACGGCGATGGCGCCGCCGGCGGCCTGGAGCACCAGATCGGTCAGGTCGGCGCCCTTGCCGATGCCGACCAGCAGAATGCGGTCAAGCTCGGTCCCGGCCGGGGCGAGCAGCGTCAGCGTCTCGTCCTTCTTGCCGGTGAAGCGGGCGGCGGCCATGGCGCGGGCCAGCGCCCCGCCGGTCTTCTGATCCAGCTCGCGCCCGATCAGGCCGAGGCTGCGGTCGGCGGCAACGGTCACGGCGAGCACGCCGGAGGACGGCAGGGACGGCTTGGCGAAGGAGAACTTCATCTGGTCCTCTTGAGGGGGAATTGCGCGGCGGAAAGCCTACCCCACCGATAAGGAGCGCGCCACCCCGGCTGTCAAGGGTGGGGAGGGTTGGCTCGCGATGCCCCCTCCCTCCCGCTTCGCGGGTCCCTCCCTCCCCCGCTCTCAGCGGACCTACGGTCCGCCTGTCGCGTCAGCACAAAGCATAGCTTTGTGCGAGAGCCTCGCGGGAGAGGGTGAGTTTGCAATGCGGCGGCAGTCCCCTCTCCCGCGGAACGCGGGGGAGGGTTAGGGAGGGGGCATCGTCAGCCGACGCCCCCTCACTCACGCATCGATCGCCTTGCCCAGCTCGACGGGATCGACCTCGCCCTGCTCCAGCCCGACTTCCGACACGCTCTCTTCCGCGCGGCGCTCCAGCACGGCGGCGAAGAAACCGTCGGTGTCGTGCTTGGCCGGGGTCAGGCGCAGGTACGGACCCTCGACCGGCGGCGCGCCGGCCTCCTCCTCCTCCCAAACCTCGGAGACGGGCTTCACGATGAAGTCGTGGTGGGTCTGCAGGAAGGCTTCGACCTGCGCCTCGTTCTCGTCATGCAGCATGGAGCAGGTGGCATAGATCAGCCGCCCGCCCGGCTTCACCAGACGCGCCGCGCTGTCCAGGATGTTGGCCTGCAGCGGCAGCAGCTGTTCCAGCCCCGGCCCGAGCTGGCGCCAGCGGGCATCCGGGTTGCGGCGCCAGGTGCCGGTGCCGGAACAGGGCGCGTCGACCAGCACACGGTCGAACTTGCGCTTGTGGCGCTTCACCCAGGGATCGCGCTCGCTGGTCAGCGGGTGGGCTTCGATGTTGTGCAGGCCAGCGCGGCGGAACCGCTCGGCGGCGCGCTTCAGGCGCTTGTCCAGCACGTCGCAGGCCACGACGCGGCCCTTGTTCTTCATCAGCGCCGCGACGGCCAGCGTCTTGCCGCCGGCGCCGGCGCAGAAATCGACCACCTGATGGCCGGGCTTCGGCGCGACAGCCAGCGCGACCAACTGCGAGCCCTCGTCCTGGATCTCGACCAGACCGTCCTTGAAGGCGTCGACGCTGCCCAGCGGCGGCCGTCCCTTCACCCGCAGGCCCAGCGGCGACCAGCGCGTGGTCTCCGCCGTGATCTGCGCCTTGGCCAGCGCCTTGATGGCGCTCTGCTGGTTGGCCTTTAGCGGGTTGATGCGCAGGTCGAGCGGCGCCGCCTCCAGCAGCTTCTCCATCTCCACCCCGAAGCGGTCGCCCAGCGAGGCGCGCATCGCCGCTTCCGCCCACTCCGGACACTCCACCCGCACCGTCTCCGGCATGTCGGGATGGTCCATCGTGTGGCTTTCCAGCTTGCCGACCAGCGCCAACTCGTCGTCGGTCAGGCGGGCCGGGGCGAACTTGCCGCCGCTGAACATCTCCAGCACCACGCCGGCGTTGCGGTTCTCTTCCAGCAGCAGATAGGCCAGGACGCGGGCGCGCGGGGTGGCACGCTCGTATCCGCCGCGCTCGATCCACCAAGTGAGCCGGGCATGGCGGCGCAGGATCGCGTAGGCCATCTGGGCGACGGCGGTGCGGTCCTTCGACCCGATGTAGCGGCGATTGCGGAAATAGGCGCTCATCACCGCGTCGGCGGGGCGAGGGGTCTCGTCGATCTCGGTCAGCAGATCGATGACCGCCTGGAGGCGGGCGGCGGGTGTCATGGCGTCTGGTCCCTTGGGGTGTCACATGGCGGCGAACAGGACCGGCCGCCCGCATGTTCCCCCTCATCGGATCGGGGACGGGATGCACAGTTGCGGACGGTCCTTCACGTATGGGCTGTCGATACCGCGTTTGCCGCGTCCTGTCACGCCTTGCCGCCGCGCGGCTGCCCCGCTTGCCGCCGGAAAGGCGCGACCGGCGCCCACCCGTGACAACCGGCCGCGACCTACCCGAAAGTGCAGGTTGGGGATTGACGACTCGGGGTAACCACCGGCACAAACGATCGGGTGATGTGACCTTATCGTGACCGGACCGCCAGAGCGGCCGGACGACCCGGGTCTTCGAATGGACAGATCGATTGCTGGTGGCGGAGTGCGCGATGGCGGCTGCGGCTGGGGTGGCGTGTGCGCGTGAAATGAAGCGGCCCAAAGAGCGGCAGCTCCTGCGGCTTTCCCTGCTCGGCGGCCTGCTGGCGACGCTGGCGGCCTGTGCCGGCACCGCGCCGACGGTGGACGGGCAGCGGACCACGGCCCAGCGCCCGACCTGGGATCAGGTGTCGCCCGACTTCCGCCATCTCGCCGGCTGGATCGACGACGATCATGCCCAGGCGGTTCCGGCGGTGCAGCGCACTTGCGGCTGGGTGAAGAACCAGCCGCCGGGCAAGGCCTTGGGGTCTCTGCGCGCCGCCGGCACCACCGACGACTGGCGCGCCATCTGCGCCGCCGCCCGCGACCTGCCCCCCGGTGACAGCGAGGCGGCCCGCCGCTTCTTCGAGACCTTCTTCACCCCGCGCGACGTCAGCAACGGCGAGAACGGCCTGTTCACCGGTTACTACGAGATCGAGCTGCACGGCAGCTGGACGCGGACCGAACGCTACAATGTCCCGCTCTACCGCATGCCGGCACGCGGCAAGCGCGGCCTGCCGACCCGCGCCCGGATCGAGTCCGGCGCACTGAAAGGCAAGGGGCTGGAACTGATGTGGGTGGACGACCCGGTCGATGCCTTCTTCCTGGAAATCCAGGGGTCGGGCCGGGCGGTCATGGCCGACGGGTCGGTGGTCGGCATCCATTACGCCGGCCAGAACGGTCACAGCTACTACCCGATCGGCCGCCATATCATCGACATCGGTGACGCCACGCCGGAACAGATGTCGTTGCAGACGATCCGCCGCTGGCTGAAGGACCATCCGGCCGAGGCCCAGCGGGTGATGAACCTCAACCCCTCCTACGTCTTCTTCAAGGTCAAGCCCGAGGTCGGCGCCCGCGGCGCCCGCAACATGGAGCTGACCCCCGGCCGCAGCCTCGCAGTCGATGTCGAGCATATCCCGTTGGGCGTGCCGCTCTGGCTGGAGGTGCGCGACGCCCCGGTGCCGGGCGGCGCCATCAACCGGCTGGTGGTGGCGCAGGACACCGGCGGCGCCATCAAGGGTCCGGTCCGTGGCGACCTGTTCTGGGGCCACGGCCAGCAGGCGGAGGAAGGGGCCGGCGTGATGAAGGCGCGCGGCCACTACACCATGCTGGCCCCGCGCGCCCTGTCGGTCCAGACCGCACAGCGGAAGTGATGACGGAGGGCGGAGATATCCGGCTGGAGCGCCTGACCGCCCTGCCCGACCGCGCGGCGGCGCTGTCGGCCCTGGAGGACATCTTCTTCGCCTCCACCACCCGGACGGAGTTCGCTTCCCCTGCCGACCGCGCCGCCTTCCTCGCCACTTGGACCGGCTGGTTCGTGGCGGAGGCGCCGCGCGACATCTGGATGGCGCTGGCCGGCGACGGGCAGATCATCGGCTATCTCACCGGCTGCAAGGACAGCGCCGGCTCGGTTGAGCTGGCTCGGCGCATCCCGAAATACGAGGTCTTCGCCGACCATTTCGCCGCCTACCCCGCCCATTTCCATGTGAATGTCCGGCCGGGCTGGCGGGAGCATGGGCTGGGCCGCCGGCTGGTCGACCGCTTCGCCGAGGATTGCAGGGCCGACGGCCTTTCCGGCGTGCATCTGGTCACCGCCATCTTCGCCCGCAATGTCGAGTTCTATCAGCGCGCCGGCTTTACCGACGCCTGCCAACGCGGCCCCCTGCTATTCCTCGGCCGCCGCCTGAACCCCTGACTTTGGGGACGCTGCTGTGCTAGGCAGGGGCATCCCCTTGCCGGAAAGCCCGTTGCCATGACCCGCCCGCCCCTGCTGATCGAAAGCCCGCAGAACCCTCAGTTCAAGCTGTGGGAATCGGCGCTGGAAAGCCGTGGGCTGAAGAAGAACGGCAAATTCCTGCTGGCCGGCCTGAAGACCGTGCCGGAGGCGCTGCGCCAGCACCCCGAACGGTTCGAGCGTGTTCTGTTCACCGATCCCGCCCAAATCGCTGGCTGGCGCCTGCCGCCGGGGGTGGAGCCGGTGCAGTTGGCCCCTGCCCTGTTCCGGACGCTCGACGTGTCGGGGACCGGCTTCCCGCTGCTGGTGGGTGCCGTGCCGAAGATGCCGGCCATCGATCTGTCGCAGCCACCGCAGGGGCTGGAGTTGCTGTGCGCGCTGGGCGATCCCAGCAATCTCGGCGCCTTGCTCCGCAGTGCCGCCGCCTTCGGCGTGTCGCGGATCGTGCTGCTGGAGGGGGCAGCGCATCCCTTCCATCCAAAATGCCTGCGGGCAGCATCGAATGCGCAGTTCGCGCTGACTCTGCTGCGCGGGCCGCGATGGTCGGCGGTGAACGACGCGGCCGGGCCGCTCTATGCCCTGGACGGTGGGGGCGAGGATCTGACGCGCTTCGACTGGCCGGCCGACATGCGGCTGATCCTGGGCGAGGAAGGCCAGGGCGTGCCGGCCGACTGCCCGGCGACGCGGCTGTCTGTGCCGACGACCGGCGCGGTGGAGTCGCTGAACGCCACGGTGGCGGTCAGCGTGGCGCTGTTCGCGCGGTTTGGGGTGGTGAGGGGGTAAGTGGTCGCGGAGGGGCCCCCTCCCTAACCCTCCCCCACCTTCGGTGGGAGAGGGAACTCCGCCGCTCTTACGCTTAACTCCCTCTCCCGCGAAGCGGGGGAGGGTTGGGGAGGGGGCAATCGAAGCCGACGCTTCCCCTACCCCATCACCGACGCCAACACCTGCACCACCTGATCGGACCCATACGGCTTCTTCAGCACCGGCACGTCGGCGAAGCGCTCCGGCACCGCGGCGGACTCGCCATAGCCGGTCGCGAACACGAAGGGGATTCCCAGCTCCCGCAGCCGTTCGGCGACCGCGAGCGAGGTCTCGTTGCCCAGGTTGATGTCCAGCACACCGACCACCGGCGGGTCCTCGTCGATCAGGCGCAGGGCGTGGCGGACGCCGGCGGCGGTGTTGACCCGGCTGGCGTTGAAGCTCAGCAACACGTCTTCCGTCGCCATGGCGATGATCATGTTGTCTTCCAGCAGCAGCACCGGACCACCGATGGAAAAATCGGCCGCAGGCACCGGCAGGCTGAGCCGGCCGCCGCCCGGCAGGCTGGCGGCGACGGTGACATACTGGGCCGGGATCATGAAACGCGCCCGCAAGCCCGACAGGGCATAGCTCACCTCAGCCTCGCCCTGCAGATCGTGGGGGACGGAGCGCTCGATCACGGTGGTGCCGAAGCCGACACGCGAGGGCGCCCGCACCGGCGGACCGCCATTCTCCTGCCAGTCGATCTGCAAACGCCCACCCCCGTCGATCGACCAGTCCGCCTCGACCCAGCCACCGCTGTCGCTGAGCGCGCCGTATTTGGCCGAGTTGGTGGTCAGCTCGTGCACCACCAGCGCGAAGACGGAGAAGGCCTGCGGCGCCAGCAGCACCTCCGGCCCGGTCAGCCGCACCCGCTCGCTTTTGGCCGACATATAGGCGCCGATCTCCGCCGCGATCAGGGCGCGCAACGAGGCCGGTCCCCAATTGTCGGCGGTGATCTGGTCATGGGCACGGGCCAGCGCCTCGATGCGGCCGGCGACGATGGCGGCGAACTGCTGCACCGTCTCCGCCCCGGTCTCGCTCTGCCGCACCAGGGCACGGACAAGGCTGAGGATGTTGCGGACGCGGTGGTTCAGTTCGGCGATCAGCAGTTCCTGACGCTCGGTCGCCTCCTTGCGGGTACGGCCGGCGATGTCGGCCAGCCGCAACACCACCTCCAGCAGCGTCACCCGCAGGGATTCGGCGTTGCGTTCGTCCAGTTCGGTCCAGGGTTTGGACTGGCCACGCACGGTTTCCTTCCACGCCTCGAAGCTCTTGCGCGGGGTCAGGCGCGGACCGTTGGGGCCATACTGCGCCGGCTTGGTCGGGTCGCCGCCCCAGGTGACGGTGCGGATCAGCTCCTTGCGGAAGAAGACCAGATAGTCACGCGGCAAGCGCGACACCGGGATCGCCAGCAACCCGCAGGCCCGTTCCGTGAAGTCGCGGGCCGGCGGATGCACCGCCCTCAGCTCGTCGGTCGCATAGACCTTGCTGGGCGGTGTCCGGTGCAGGAAGCGCATGACGCCCAGCGTTTCCTCCCGCGTCGGCGTTTCGCCTTCCATGTGTAGCTGACCGTCGATGCAGCAGGCGAAGCCGTCGCACTCGATCAGCGTCCGCAGCTCCGTCGCGAAGGTGACCAGATTGTCCAGCGGCGATTCGCTGTCGGCCAGCATCGACATGATGCGAACATGGGCGCGGCGGGCCTGCGCCTCGTGCTGGCTTTCCTGCTCGCGCTCGCGTCCCTCCAGCAGGAGGGAGACCATCTGTCCGAACAGCTCGGCAGTGGTGCGCCGTTCAAAGGAGAGCGAGCGGCCATGACGGTGATGGCAGGCGAACAGCCCCCACAGCTTGCCGTGCCGCAGGATCGACACCGACAGCGAGGCGTTCACTCCCATGTTGCGCAGATATTCGACATGGATCAGCGAGACGCTGCGCAGCAGGCTGAGCGACAGATCCAGCGGCTGGCCCGTGGGATCGAGCGTCGGCACCACCGGCACCGGCGGCGCATTCACGTCGGCGATGCAGCGCAGCCAGTTGCGCTCATACAAGCGCCGGGCCTGCTGCGGGATGTCGGAGGCCGGATAGCGCTGGCCGAGGAAGCTGCCGATGCCGTGCACCGCCGATTCGGCGATCACCTCCCCCGCCCCGTCGGGGCCGAAGCGATAGACCATCACCCGGTCGAAGCCGGTCAGTGCCCGCATCTGGCGCGCCGCCTCGCGGCAGAAGGCATCGAAGCCGCGGGTGTTCTGGACCCGTGCGATCATCGAGCGCAGCAGCGATCCGGAATCCTGCGGCCCCTCCCCCTCGCTCGGCTCCGCCTCGATCACGATGGTGGAGCCGGACAGATGGACGGCGACGTCACAGACCGGCGCGACGTCCGACAGATGGACACCGAAGGCGCGCTCGACGCTGCCGTTGATGTGGGCGACCTGCAACCGGCCGCGGATGGTGTGCAGCGCCTCGCCGGTGATCACGCGGGACAGCGGATGCCCAAGCAGGTCTTCGGGCTCCACCCCCAGCCAGCGGCCGATATTGGCCGAGACATGCAGGACGATCCAATCGGCCGTGACGGCGATCAGGAATCCGGTGGGCTGGATAAGACCAAGCTGGTGGATGGGCTCCCGGTCACAATCGGTGAGGTCTACAGACCCCGAAGGAACCGGGCCGCTCATCGAACAAAGACTTCGGACAAACGCGACCTCAAGCGGAAGCTGGACCGGCGGCGTTTGTCACGCACTGCCAAGGGATTTCATCAACAATTTAGGCAGGTGGATGGAAGGCGGCAACGCTCCAAAATGGCTATACCTATGCTCTCATTAAGGCCTGTTAACTTAACATAGGATAAGCATCTGAGCGCTCTGCGCGTGATTTGAACCGCCAAGCTTTGGCATTGCGCGAGATCGTCAGAACCTGGCGCAGATTTTCTACAATCAGAAATATGCGGCGCGAGAACCGGACGCGCGACCCCCAAAATTCCGCAGCGGGGCCTTTCACCCCTGACGGGCTGTTCGAAAGCCGACGGCGGCGCAGGATGCCGGCCTTTCCAACCGCCACCGGATTCCCGCAATGACGACGCTGTCCGCAGGTCAGGACGACCGCATCCGTATCCGTGAGGTCACGCTGCTGTCCGACGACTGGTATGTGCTGAAGAAGACCATTTTCGATTACCGCCGCCGTGACGGCAGTTGGCAGACCCTCAGCCGGGAGACCTATGACCGTGGCAATGGGGCCGCCCTGCTGCTGTACGATCCGACCCGCGGCACCGTCCTGCTGACCCGGCAGTTCCGCTTTCCCGCCTACGTCAACGGCCACGCCGAGCCTCTGCTTGAGGTGTGCGCCGGCCTGCTCGACGACCGCAGTCCGGAAGAGGCGATCCGGGCGGAGGCCGCGGAGGAGCTGGGCGTGACCGTCCAGGCACCGCGCTGGGTGTTCGATGCCTTCATGAGTCCCGGTTCGGTGACGGAGCGTTTGGCCTTCTTCGTCGCCGAATACCGCGCCGCCGACCGCAGTGAGGGCGGCGGGATTGCCGAGGAAGGCGAGGACATCGAGGTGGTCGAGTTGACCTTCGCCGATGCCCTTGCCATGGTCGGCGGTGGGGCGATCCTGGATGGCAAAACCATCATGCTGCTGCAGTACGCCGCCCTTCATGGCCTGCTATCACGGTGACGGCATCCGCCCGCCCCGCCGGCCCAGGCAATTCGGATGGGGCGATTCGGATGGGGACTGGATGATCGACGATGCGGATCTCGACTGGGAGGATATCCGCGCCTTCCTGGCCACGGCGCACAGCGGCAGCCTGACCGCCGCGGCACAGCGCCTGCGGCTGAGCCCGCCGACCCTGGGCCGCCGGCTGAAGCGGTTGGAAGAGACAATGGGCGGTCCGTTGTTCGACCGGCTGCCCAACCGGCTGGAACTGACGGCGCTCGGCCGCTCCGTGCTGGACAGTGCCGCGGCCATGGGCGACGCCGCCGCGGCCTTCGCCCGCAATGCCGACCGGCTGGCCGCAACGGCCCGGCCGGTGCGGGTGACGGCAACCACGTCCGTCTCCGCCTTCCTCACCCTGCATCTGTCGGATCTGCTGGCGGAGACTGGTGCCGACCTGACCATCCTCAGCACCCGCAACCCCTTGAACCTCGCCCAGCGCGAGGCCGACATCGCGCTACGCATGGACCGGGTGCCGGCCGAGGGGGATCTGGTCACCCGCCGGTTGGGACACTTCGGATTCACCCTCTATGCAAAGCGGGACCTTCGCGACGATTGGTCCGGCCGCTGGGATGGCGTTCCGGTGGTCGGCCTGCCGGAAACACGGCGGCGGCCGTCACAATCAGGATGGGTGGACGATACGATCCGGGAGCGCGGCGCCCGAATCGTGGCGCGGCTCAGCGAATTGCCGATGCGGCTCGACGCCGCCCGGCGCGGAATGGGGATGACGCTGCTGCCCTGCGTGCTCGGCGATGCCGAACCAGCGCTGGTCCGCGTCGTCGATCCGCCGGCCGCGCTCGGCGAGGATGTTCATCTGCTGGTCCACCGCGACCGGCGCGAGGCGCCGGCCGTGGCAACGGTGGTGGATGCTCTGGTCCGTCTGTTCCGCCGCCATGCCAAGGCGCTGGCGGGTGAGTGAGCCTCAGCCGCGGCCGGCGATCAGGCTGTCGGCCGCCGCGCGGGCTTCGGCGGTGACGGTGGCGCCGGACAGCATGCGGGCGATCTCCTCGCGCCGCTCGTCGCCGTCCAGTTCGGCGACGCCGGTGGTGACCTGCTCGCCCTTCTGCGACTTCTGCACCTTCAGGTGAACGGCGCCGCGCGCCGCGACCTGCGGGCTGTGGGTGACGACCAGCACCTGCAGGCCATGGCCCAGCGTTTCCAGCCGCTCGCCCACCGCGGCGGCGACGGCGCCGCCGATGCCGGTATCGACCTCGTCGAACACCAGCGTGCCGACGGTGGAGGTCTGGGCCAGCACCACCTTCAACGCCAGCATGAAGCGCGCCAGTTCGCCGCCCGACGCGATCTTGTTCAAGGCACCCGGCGGCGAACCAGGGTTGGTGGCGACCTGGAAAGCGACACGGTCGATGCCGGCCGCATTCCATTCCGACTCGTCGAGCGGCTCGACCAGCGTGCGGAACTTGGCCTTTTCCATCTTCAGCGGCGCCAGTTCGCCGGCGACCGCCACGTCCAGACGGCCGGCGGCCTCGCGGCGGGCGGCGCCCAGCGCCTCGGCGGCCTTGTGGAAGGCGGTGCGGGCCTGTTCGGCCTCCTTCGCCAGCTTGGCCAGCAGGTCGCCCTGATCCTCGATCAGCAGCAGCCGGCCGGCCATCTCCTCGCGCAGAGCGGCCAACGCATCGACGTCGACGCCATGCTTGCGGGCGGCGGCGCGCAGCGCGAACAGCCGCTCCTCCAGCTTCTCCAGCGCCCGCGGGTCCATGTCGACACCGCTGGAGGCGGCCTGCAGCGCGGCGATGGCCTCCCCCGCCTCGGTCGCGGCGCGATCGAGCGCGGCGATCACCGGGTCCAGCGTACCACCGGCCTTGTCGGCGATGCGGGACAGGGTGCGAATGGCCGAGGACAGCGCACGTTCGACACCACGGTCGCCCGACAGTTCCGCATAGGCGGCGTTCATGCCATCGACCAGCTTCTCGCGATGCATCAGCACCGCGCGGGTCTCCGACAGTTCCTCCTCCTCGCCGGCCTTGGGGGCGAGCGCATCCAGCTCGGCCACGGCGTGGCGGAGATATTCCTCTTCGGACCGGGCGCGGGCGATGTCGGCGGCGGCGGAATGGCGCGCATCCTCGACCTGACGCCAAGCCCGATGCGCGGCGGCGACCTGCGCCGCTTGCGCCGACAGCCCGGCATAGGCGTCGAGCACGCCGCGGTGGGTCTGCGGGTTCAGCAGGCCGTGGGTGTCGAACTGCCCATGCACCTCGACCAGTTCGGCGCCCAGCGTCTTCAGCAGCCCGACGCCGACCGGCTGATCGTTCACCCAGGCGCGGCTGCGCCCATCGGTGTTGACGGTGCGGCGGATCACCAGTGTTTGGTAACCGGCCGCGCCATCGCCCGAATCGGCGTCCAGCCCCTGTTCCTTCAGGATGGCGAAGGCCGGGTGGTCGCCGGAAAGTTCGAATTCCGCGGTGACGGAGGCCTGATCGGCGCCATGGCGCACCAGCCCGGAATCCGCACGCGCGCCAAGGGCCAGCCCCAGCGCGTCGAGCAGGATGGACTTGCCGGCACCGGTCTCGCCGGTGAGGGCGCAGAGGCCCTTGCGGAAGGACAGGCTCAGCCGCTCGATCAGGACGACGTCCCGGATCGTCAGCGACACGAGCATGGAGCGTCCTAGAACAGGGAGTTCCAGGCTCGATTGAGCCACGACTTCTCGTTTCGCTCGGGACGCAGATTGGCGTCCACCAGCAGTGCGTAGCTGTCCGTGTACCATTCGCTGCCGGGGAAGTTGTGGCCGAGCACGGCCGCGGCGGCCTTCGCCTCGTCGGTCACGCCCAGCGCCAGATAGCACTCCACCAGGCGGTGCAGCGCCTCAGGCACATGGGACGTGGTTTGGTAATTTTCAACGACGGCGCGGAACCGGTTGATCGCGGCGGTATACTGATGCTGACGCAGGTAGAAGCGCCCGACCTCCATCTCCTTGCCGGCAAGATGGTCGTTGGTCAGGTCGATCTTCAGCTTCGCGTCGCGGGCGTATTTGCTTTCGGGGAAACGGCGGACCACTTCCTGCAGGGAGTCGAGCGCCTGACGCGTCATCTTCTGATCGCGGCGCACATCGGTGATCTGCTCGTAATAGCACAGCGCCCGCATGTAATAGGCGTAGTCGACATCCGGGCTGCCCGGATGAAGCTGGATGAAGCGGTCGAGCGCCAGGATGGCGTCGTCGTACTTCAGATCCTGATAGTGGGCATAGGCGGCGAGAAGCTGCGCCTTGCTGGCCGAATCCGAATAGGGATGCTGACGCTCCACCTCGTCGTAGAGCTTCGCGGCCTTCTTGAAGGCCTCATCGCGCATCGCCGCGTCGGCTTCCGACAGAAGCTGGTCGGCCGGGCGTTCGACATACGCGTCCTCCTTGGTGGAGGAGCAGGCGGACAGGGCGGCGGACAGGAGGATGGCCGTCAGCGGCAGGCGGTACGGGCGAGGAAGCATCGTCGTCTTGGGCGCTTTCGAAGTTGCCCCTGTATAGCACGCCGGGGTGAGGGCGCCGCAAGCGGTAACGCGGGGGCGGGCGATATGCCCCTCCCCGCCCCTGGCGGAAAATCTGCGGAAAGCGCCTTAGCCGAACAGCGCGTCGATGTCGGCCTGGCTGATGTTGCCGCTTTCGGGCGTGGCTTCGGCCGGACCATGCAGGTCCAGATCCTCGTCCTTCTTGGTGACCGACGGCGGCAGCGGCATCGCCTCGAACTCGCGCTTGTTCCACAGGCCCATCATCGCGTCGACGCGCTCTTCGATGAAGGACATGGCGCGGACGACCTTGGTGATGCGCTGGCCGGTCAGATCCTGGAAGTTACAGGCTTCGTAGATGCGGACGATGACGTCGACCATGTCGTTGACGCGGTCGTTGTGATAGCCCTCCGGCAGGGACGACTTCAGTTCCGACACCACCTCTTCCAGCTCTTCGGCGCAGGCCATGATGGTATTGGTCGCGGCCTCCGTCGCGGCGACGACGGCGCTCAGCTCCTGACTGGCCTGCTGGAACTTGTCGTCGCCGGCCAGTGGGTGGCGGATGGCCGCCATTTCCACCTTGGTCGCCTTGATGCGGCCGGAGATGTCGGCGATCTCCACCTGGATCTGGTCGATCTGCGCCGCGTCCATCGTCAGGAAGCGGTCCAGCTTGGCGCCGAGGTCGCCGATGGCGCGCAGCACTTCGGTGTTGTCGGCCTGGACAACCGGGGCCGGGACGGGAAGGGCCGGAGCCGCCGCGCCGTCCTCGATCAGGGACTGGAAGGGATGCCCGGATTTGCGGGCTTTCTGAAGCTCGGCCATGAAGGGCTTGGTCATCTGCTTCATCCTCGGTCCCGCCTCTCGGAAACGGCCGCCAATGGCCTGTGTGTGGTGGATGTCTGGTCGCGTGCGTCGGTTCTGCGTTTGGATCGGCTGACCGCCCGCCATCCAGCCATCGGCGGGCGGAGGCGGTCAATCGGGAGAGAGCCTGAATGCCCGGGTCGGAAAGCCCTTATCTGAATACCCGTGCCGGAGTCGGACCGCCCCCTATCCGAACAGGGCGTCGATGGCCGCCTGATCCAGCGGCGCCGGCGGCTCTGCCGCGGCGGGCGGCGGAGGCGGTGCGGCAGGCTTGGGGGCGGCCTTGGCCTTCGGTGCGGCGCCCGGCGGCTTCGGCACCGGCTTCTTCACCGGAGCGGGTGCGGGCGTGTCGAACATGCTGTCGATGTCCGACTGGCTCGCCACCGCCGGAGCCGCGGCGGGTGCGGGCGAATCGAACAGGCTGTCAATGTCCGCCTGGCTCGACTGGACTGGAGCCGCAGCGGGCGCCGGCGCAGGGGCGGGAGCGGGCGCCGGGCTGTCGAACATGCTGTCGATGTCGGCCTGGCTCGACTGCACCGGAGCGGGCGGGGGCGGAGGCGACGGGGCCGCGACCGGTGCCGGCGCCGGTGCCGGGCTGTCGAACATGCTGTCGACGTCGGCCTGGCTGACGCCATGACCGTCCAGCTGCGGACCGTTCAGCAGATGGGCGTCGGGACGGCTGTCCGTCTGCTCTTCCTTGACGATGATGCCGGCAAGCCCATCCTCGCCCCAGATGCTGATCATGGCCATGACGCGCTGCTCGATGTAGCGGAGCGCGTTGACGACCTTGCTGGTGCGCTGGCCGGTCAGATCCTGGAAGGAACAGGCGGTGAAGATGTCGTTCACCTGGGTGTCGATCTCGCCGCACATCGCGGGATCGGCACCGCTGGACCGCAGTTTGCCCGCCAGATCCATCAGCCGTTCCGCGGCGTTCAGGATCTCGAAGGACGCACGTTCGGTCGAGATGACGATGGCGTCCAGTTCGTTGGTGGCGGACAGGATCTTATCGCCCGACCCGTCTGGGGGCCGCAGCGCCGCCACTTCCCGCCTCGCCTGCTCGATCGAGGCGGCCATTTCCATCAGTTCGCGGCGCAGGACACCGACATGCTTGCCGGCCTCCACCGCCTCGTTCTGGCGGTTCCAGGAGTCGCGGAACTCCTGGAGCATGGCGCGCACTTCCTCCGTCGCGGCCCCGAGGGACCGCCGGTGGAGCCGCCGCAGGAACGCCCTGCCCTTCGCCGATCGGGCGATGGCGTCCTCGATCTGCTCGAACTCCTCATCGGACAGCTGCGGAAGCTGCTCCAAACCGGTCCACTCCCCAAACTGGATTTGCCAGCCGCCCTATGGACCGGGCACCGAACGGCAGGTGCCGCCGTCCGCCCGGACCGAACAGTCAGTCGCGATCACGAAAACCGAGGATCAGCCGCCGATGACGGCCTGGATCTTCTGCTTCAGCGTGTCGGCGTTGAAGGGCTTGACGATGTAGTTGTTCACGCCGGCCTGCTTGGCGGCGATCACGTTCTCGGTCTTGCTCTCGGCGGTGACCATGATGAAGGGCGTCGCCGCCAGCTTCGCGTCCGCGCGGATTTCCTTCAGCAGCTGCAGACCGGTCATCGGCTCCATGTTCCAGTCGGAGATGATGAGGCCGAACTTGCTCTCACGCAGCTTCGCCAGCGCCGACACGCCGTCGCCGGCCTCGTCGATGTCGGTGTAGCCGATCTGGGTCAACAGGTTCCGCACGATGCGCCGCATGGTGGCGTAATCATCGACGACGAGGATCTTCATCTAGACGTCTCCGCAATAATCCGTTGCCGGTGTCTGACCGGCCGTTACGCCCACCCGGCGCGGGGGCTGCGCCGTAATCCGGGAAGTGATGCCGACTGTAGTGCCCTAACTGCCGCCAAAAGTCATCCCCTTGGGTCACACTGCAGCAGGCTGGTAAAGAACGTGTTACCACGGACGGCAACATCCTGCGGAATCAGGGGCACCCCCAGCGCCGGGCCATGATTTGATACAGCCGCCCGCTTCCGTTACAGGGGGGCGGTCGCCTGCTCCAGCCAGCGGCGGGCCGCCTCGTCCAGCAGCGGCGACAGCGACTCGCGCACCCGCGCATGATAGGCGTCGACCCAGGCGGCATCCGCGTCGTTCAGCAGCGCCCGCTCGATCACCGACCGGTCGATCGGCACCAGGGTCAGCGGCTCGAATTCCAGAAGCGGACGCTCGGCGCCGGCCAGTTCGCCCTCTGGTTCGCTGGCCGGCTCCACCGGCCGGACGACGATAAGGTTCTCGATGCGGATGCCATAGGCGCCGGTCTTGTAATAGCCGGGCTCGTTGGACAGGATCATGCCCGGCTGCAGGGCGACGGTGTTGCCGACCTTCGACACCCGCTGCGGCCCCTCATGCACCGACAGGAAGCTGCCGACACCGTGGCCGGTGCCATGGTCGTAGTCCAGCCCCGCCTGCCACAGCGGCAGACGCGCCAGCACGTCCAGCTGCGAGCCCGTCGTACCCTGCGGGAAACGGACGGTGGACAGCGCGATGTGGCCCTTCAACACGCGGGTGAAGCGGTCGCGCATCTCCGCCGCCAGCGCCGGATCCAACTCGCCGACCGCCAGCGTGCGGGTCACGTCGGTGGTGCCGTCCAGATACTGCGCGCCGCTGTCCAGCAGGAACAGGCTGCCCGGCTCCAGCCGGCGGTCGGTCTCCGGCGTGACGCGGTAATGGACGATGGCGCCGTTGGGACCGGCCCCGGCGATGGTGTCGAAGCTGACGCCGCGGAAGCGCTCATTCTCCCGGCGGCAGGCCAGCAGGCGCTCCACCACCGCCAATTCGGTCAGCGTGCCCTTCGGCGCCTCTTCCGAGAACCAGTGCAGGAAGCGGACGAGCGCGGCGCCGTCACGGACATGGGCGGCACGGGTGCCGGCCAGCTCCGCCGCATTCTTGCAGGCCTTGGGCAGGGCGCAGGGGTCGCCGTCCCGCTCCACCCTGGCGCCGGCCAGATGCAGGCGGTCGACGATCCAGGCGGAGGTGCAGGTCGGGTCGGCCAGCACACGCGCGGAACCGCGGGCGACGGCGTCGAGCGCAGGTCCGAACTCCTCCACCGGCCGCACCCGCACCTGATTGCCGAGATGGGACCGCGTCTGCGGCGCCAGCTTGCGCGGGTCAAGGAACAGCTCCACCGACGCATCGGCGGACAGGATGGCGAAGGACAGCGGCAGCGGCGTGCAGGGCACGTCGGCACCGCGGATGTTCAACAGCCAGGCGATGCTGTCCGGCTGGGTCAGCACGGCGGCGGCAATGCCCTTCTGTCCCAGCTCGTCGGCCAGCCGCGCCCGCTTGTCGGCGGAGCTTTCGCCGGCGAAAGCGTCGTCCTGCGGCACCACGGGGGTCAGCGGAGCCGGCGGCTGGCCCTGCCACACCGAATCGAGCGGATTGTCCTCACACGCCACCAGCAGGATGCCGGCGCGTTCCAGCGCGGCGCGGGTCTTCTCCACCCAGCCGATGGTGTGCAGCCATGGATCGAAGCCGAAACGGCCGCCGTCCGGCAGCGCGGCGACGATCCAGTCGGTCAGCGGATCCTCGACCAGATGCTTGTACTCGTACAGGTCGGCCGGCACCTCGCTGCGGACCTGGAGGGTGTAGCGGCCATCGACGAAGATCGCCGCGCGGTCGGCAGCAACCACCGCGTTGCCGGCCGATCCGGTGAAGCCGGTCAGCCAGCCCAGCCGCTGCGCCCGCGGTGGCACATATTCGCCCTGATGCTCGTCGCCGCGCGGGATGATGAAGCCGTCGAGATCGCGGCGCTTCAGCGCGGCGCGCAGATTGGCCAGACGCTGGGCCGGGCCGGGCTTGTCCGCCGGCGCCTCGGCAGCCATCAGGGTTTTCAGTGCCTGGAGTTGTTCGGTCAGGGCCGGCGGAAGGTTCTCGCCCACCAGCACCGTCCAGGCGGCGGGTTCCTCCCCCTCCGGCGCCGCCAGCACGCCGGCGAGCAGCGCACGGACATCGGCGGGAGACCGGCCGGTCCCGGCCTCGGTCAACAGGGTCGCAAGGGCGTCATCGCCACGATAGGCAGCGGAGGGAATCGCGCTGGGCACGGAACCTGTTCCTCGGAAGAGTGAATCCTGTGGACACAGGCTAGGCACCCCGCAGGCGCTTCGCAAGCGGCGGGGCGGCGGCTATGCCGGTTGGGAGGGGGCACAGGCCGCCGCAGTCCGCTTAGACCGGCAGCCCCGCATCGTCCGGCAGCCCCAACCGCGCCAGCACGCGCTTGCGGGCCTCGCCGCGCTCCACATCGGAGATGTGAAGCAATCCGCCGATCCGCCGCAGCAGGCTCGCTTCCAGGTCGTTCAGCACGCCGTCGGCGTAGGCGACCTCCCACAGCATCTCGATGATCCAGATGCGGTGACCGGGCGGGCAGCGGTCCATGATGACGCTGACATAGCGGAGATAGGGCGAGACGTCCTCGGTGTCGAACACCGCCGCGGACAGCAGATCCTGCGCCTCTTCCTCGCTCAGTTTGAACTGACGGCGGACAACCGCCAGGATGCGGTCGCGCTCGGCTTCGGAAATGGTGTCGTCGGTACGCGCGGCCTCGACCATCAGGGCGGCGGCGGCGGCCTGCAGGGCGTCCTCGCCCGGCTCGGCGCCGTCGTCGCCTGCGAACAAGGACCGGATGCGGTTCAGCATGGTGGCTCCCCAGAAACGTGTCGGAACATCGTCCCTAGGGGAAGTCGCATCGCGGCCCTATGGTTTCAACGCTTCACCACAAGAGTGGTCCATTCCCCGACCGGAATGCGCGCCACCAGCCGCAGACCCTGGTTGCGGTGGGCCTGGATGACATGGCGTTCCTGCCGGTTCAGCAGGCCGGCCAGCACGGCATAGCCGCCCTTCTTCAGGTGGCGGCGCAGGTGCGGCGCCATGCGCGACAGCGGGCGGGCCAGGATGTTGGCGGTGATGAGCGTGTAGGGCTTGTGCCGCCCGACGATCGGCGTGTGGTAGCCGTCGCCGCCCTGGGCACGGATCATGTGCTTCTGCCCGTTCAGCGCCGCGTTGATGAGGGTAACGCGCACGGCCTCCGGATCGATGTCGACGGCGGTAACCGGCACGCGCCAGCGCTTGGCAACCGCCAGCGCCAGGATGCCCGAGCCGCAGCCCATGTCGAGCGCGCCGCGCCGGCCGCCGCGCGGCAGCTTCAAATGGCGGGACAAACGGTCGAGCGCCTGCAGGCATCCGTTGGTCGAGCCATGCTCCCCCGTACCGAAGGCGGTGGCGGCGTCGACCAGCAGAGGAATGCTGCCGGCCGGCACGATGCCCTCATGGTGGGAGCCGTGGACGAAGAAGCGCCCGGCGCGAATCGGCGGGAAGCCCTGGTAGCTGTGCGAGACCCAGTCGATCGGCGGCAGGTTCTCGACCGCCAGCCTCGGCTCCTCGATCCCCAGCGCCTTGGCCAGCACGGCGACGCGGGATTGCAGCCGCGCCTCGTCCGGGGCGCCGTACAGGGTCGCCTCCACCAGCCAGTTGCCGCCCTCCTCCAGTTCGAAGGTCGACACCGCATCGGCATGGTCCCCCACCGCCTCGGCGAAGGCCGGCGCATGGGCTTCGGGAACGACCAGCGCGATGCGCCAGAGCGGGGTTTGCGACATGACAGGGGCTTTCCGACGACGACGCGAGAACAGAAGCGGCGTTTTTAGCATCAAGCCGGAAAGAGACCAAGGTTTCAGGTTATCGGGAGAATCCTTAATCGTCCGACCGCCCGTTACCGCCCCGACAACCGATCGGCGATGTCATGCATACCCTGGGCACGCAGGACCGACTGACGGTGGCGCAGCAGCCGGCGCTCCAGCGCCTTCTCCATCGCCGCCCCGCCGAGCAGCGCGCCGTCCGCCCCCTTCATCCGGTCGGCAAGGTCGTGGGTCAGCATCCCATCCGCCTTGGCGTCGCGGCGGTCGAGCGGCTGGTCGCCGGCGATGCTCTGGCGCAGGCGGTCCAGCAGGACGGCCCGACTCTGCGGCGCACGGCCCTGCAGGGCAAGTCGGCAGACCCGGCGCAACGAGCCGGCCATCGGCGCCAGCGCCGGATCGGGATCGCGATCGAACAGCCCGTCGGCCAGCACGCAGAGCCCGGCATGCAGGCTGGGCTGCGCGCCGAGCAGCTCCTTCACCGTGTCGGCGGACCCCATGATGTCGGCGACCACCCCATCCAGCAGGGCGAGATGGCGCGGTTCGGCATCCTCGCCCATCATCGCCAGCAGCAGGTCCAGCTTCCCCGCCAGCGGTCCGCCGGCCTCCAGATGCTGGCACAGCAGGATCAGGAACAGCGCATCGTGGCCGGCCGGCCCCACCGCCTCCTCGATGCGGTTGCTGGTGCCGGGCAGGTCGGCGGTGTCGAAGCGCGGCAACCGGCGCCGTTCGGCCAGCGCGTCGCGGGCGGCCCCGGTGACCGCCTCCACCAGTTGGCGCAGTTCGCGGGCGCGGGCGGTGTGGGAAACGCCGTGAATGTCGGCATGATGGCGGGCGACGGCATGGATGGCGGCGCCCAGCAGCGCCCCTTGCTCCTCGAACCGGCGAAACAGCGGCCAGGAATGCAGCAGTTCGGTCGGGGTGATGCGCTGGGCGTCCAGATAGGGGCGCAGCAGCCGGCCGATCACCACCCGGCTCTCGAAGCCGCGCAGATCGTCGGGCGTGCGGCAGAGCGGCGCCCCCTCCGCCGTGCCGCCCAGGGTCAGGCCCTTGCGCGGGGCCTGCGGGACGGTCTTGTGCAGGATCACGGTTTCCAGCGACAGACCGGCGATGGTGCGGAACTTCACCACCTTCGCCTCCTCCACCCCGGAAGCGGCCAGCTGCGAGCGGGCGGCCGACATCGCCGACTCCTGATCGGTGTAGGCCCCCTCGATGCGCCAGCGGCCCTCGCGGCGGCTCTGCACCTCGTAACTGACGCTGCCCGATCCGAACACGACGGATGGCCTCCGGCTTCTGTTGCACCGTTGCAATCTTGAGCCGCACCGGCCGCCGCGGCTGTGACGGCCGTCACAGTGCGGCAACCCGTCCTGTACGGAGCGGACCGACCGTCGGATCAGCCCGCCTTCCCGGCGGGCAGGTCCCTATTCAGCCCGCCTTCTCGGCGGGCACGACGAAGCTGTCCATCACCTTCTTGCTGCCGGAATGATCGAAGTCGATCTCCAGCTTGTCCTCCGACACGGCGACGACGGTGCCGTAGCCGAACTTCTGGTGGAAGACCCGCGCTCCTTTGGCGAAGGGCGCATCGGGTCGCGCGCGCGGCGCCACCGCGTAGGCACCCTGGTCCAGCGTGATGGTCTTCGGCGCCGGTGCCTGCCGGGTGGAGCCGCGGAACTGGAATCCGCCGGCCCCGCCGCCACCGCCATACCCCCCTGCCCCGCCGCCAAAACCGCCGCCGAAACTCCCACGGCCGCCGCTGCCGGCGAACAGGCCGTTGGCGGCCTCGGCCTCCACATTGTCCTGCGGGATTTCCTCGACGAAGCGCGACGGTACGGCGCTGACCCAGGTGCCGTAGAGCCGGCGGTTGGCGGCATGGCTGACATAGGCGCGGCGACGGGCGCGGGTCAGGCCGACATAAGCCAGCCGACGTTCCTCCTCCAGCCCGGCGATGCCGGTCTCGTCCAGCGCGCGCTGGTTGGGGAACACGCCCTCCTCCCAGCCCGGCAGGAAGACATGGTCGAATTCCAGCCCCTTGGCGCCGTGCAGGGTCATCACCGTCACCTGCTCGATCCCGGCGGCCTCGGCATTCTCCATCACCAGCGCCACATGCTCCAGGAAGCCCGGCAGGTTCTCGAACTCCGCCATGGCGGTGATGAGTTCCTTCAGGTTCTCCAGCCGTCCGGGCGCCTCGGGCGTCTTGTCCTCCTGCCACATGCGGGTGTAGCCGGATTCGTCCAGGATGGTGCGGGCAAGCTCGGTGTGCGGAACCGTCGCCATCAGCGTCCGCCAGCGGAAGAAGTCCTGCAGCAGCCCGCGCAGGGTGGCGCGCAGCTTCGGCTTCAGTTCGTCCGTCTCGGTCAGCGCCCAGCCGGCCTCGGTCAGCGACAGCCCCCGCGCACGCGCCGCGGTGTAGAGGCACTGCATCGCCGCCGGGCCGACGCCGCGCTTGGGCAGGTTGACGATACGTTCGAAGGCGAGATCGTCGTCGCCGGAATTGACCACGCGGAAATAGGCCAGCGCGTCGCGGATTTCCTGCCGCTCGTAGAAGCGCGGGCCGCCCAGCACCTTGTAAGGCAGGCCGAGCGTGATGAAGCGCTCTTCGAACTCACGGGTCTGGAAGCCGGCGCGGACCAGCACGGCGATCTGCGCCAGGGAGGTGCCCTTGCGCTGGAGCGTCTCGATCTCCTCGCCGACCCAGCGCGCCTCCTCCTCGCCGTCCCACACCGCCTTGACCTTGACCGGCTCGCCGCCGTCGGCCTCGGTCCACAGCGTCTTGCCCAGCCGTCCCTGGTTGTTGGCGATCAAGCCGGAGGCTGCGGCCAGGATATGGCCGGTGGAGCGGTAGTTCTGCTCAAGCTTGATGATGGTCGCGCCGGGAAAGTCGGTCTCAAATCTAAGAATATTTCCAATCTCAGCTCCACGCCAAGCGTAGATAGACTGATCTTCGTCACCAACGCAGCAAATGTTCTTGTGAGCCTGAGAGAGTATTCTGAGCCACAGATACTGCGCGACGTTCGTATCTTGGTATTCGTCCACCAAAACATATTTGAACTTGCGGTGATACTCCGCCAGCACGTCCGGATTGTTCTGGAAGATCGTGATGTTGTGCAGCAGCAGGTCGCCAAAGTCGCAGGCGTTCAGGGTGCGCAGGCGCTCCTGATAGGCGCGGTAGATCGCCACCACCCGGCCGCCGGCCACATCGCCGCCGTCGGCGTCGCCGAGACGGTCGGGGGTCAGGCCGCGGTCCTTCCAGCGCTCGATGGCGCCCAGCACCTGACGGGGCGGCCACTTCTTGGAATCGATGTTCGCTGCTTCCAGCAACTGCTTGATCAGGCGGACCTGATCGTCGGTGTCGAGGATGGTGAAGTTCGACTTCAGCCCAACCAGTTCGGCATGCCGGCGCAGGATGCGGGCGGCCAGCGCGTGGAAGGTGCCGAGCCACCAGCCCTCCGGCTCGATCCCCACCAGATGGGCCACACGCTCGCGCATCTCGCGGGCGGCTTTGTTGGTGAAGGTCACCGCCAGGATTTGGAAGGCGGCGGCGCGCCGCGTCATCAGCAGATGGGCCAGCCGGGTGGTCAGCACCCGCGTCTTGCCGGTACCGGCACCCGCCAGCACCAGGACCGGTCCGTCCAGAGCCTCCACCGCCGCCCGCTGGGTCGGGTTCAGCCCGTCCAGATAGGCGAAGCGCTGCGCCGCAGCGGGAACGGCTGCGGCAGGAGCGGCGTGGCTCAGCGGATCATCATCAAAAGCGTCTGACATGGCGTCCCGGTCCGGGGATGAACGAAATTCCGCTCAAGCATGCGAATGCTGTCTTGCGGTCAGAACGTATACAGCACAGAGCCGGCCGGCACGACCCCTCGTGAGAAGCCCCTCACCCCTTCGGGAACCGCGTGCCTCGGCGCCCACGCTTATGCCGAACGGCGAGCTCTTGAGATGTAGGACTCCAACCAACGGGCGATGACATAGTCCTGATCCACCGGATCCATTCGCTATGACAGTCCATCGCCGCTGTAGTTCAGTGTCCCGACGAATTCACAGGGATCAGGTTAACGATTTCCCCTTTTCTGTCACAGACAGTTATTCCACCTGACCAATGCGAGCTAATTTATGTCCGCATCTTGTCTTATGCAGGCTTACGGCATATGCCCATTGCTCGACGCGAAATTTACCTAAGCGAAATTTTGCGCGGCGCAAATCGGGGGTATCTATGGATCACAACGAGGCACCCCCGAACCCTGAGGGTGAGTGGGCCGGACGCAGGAGCGGAAGGTCGGGGATGCCTCCGAAGCGCCAATCGGCGCCACATCGATCCGAACGGAACAAAAGGCGGGCTGAGACCATGGATCCCATCAACGTTTTCCTCATCGACGCCAACAAGCTTTTCCGTGAAGGCATGAAGCGCCTGTTCGAAGGCACGCCCTTCAACGTCGTCGGCGAGGCCGGCAGCCTGCGCGAGGGCCTGTCCACGCTCAACACCGGCACCAACCCCGATCTGATCCTGATCGACCTGCCGAGCGGCGCCGACGAGGAAGTCGATGCGATGCGCACGCTGCGTGAGAATCACCCGTCGATCAGGATCGTCATCCTGACCAACGACCTGGAAACCCGCCGCCTGTCGGCCGCGCTCGGCGCCGGTGCCGGCGGCTATCTGCTGAAGGACATCGCCTGCGAGGCGCTGATGCAGTCGCTGAAGCTGGTGATGATGGGCGAGAAGGTGTTCCCGACCCATCTGGCCGAGCTGCTGGTCAGCGGCCGCACCGAGGACATGGGCGCCGAGTTGCCGACCCGCCGCAAGGGCCTGTCGCAGCGCGAGGTTCAGATCCTGCGCTGCCTGCTGAACGGCAACAGCAACAAGATGATCGCCAACCACCTGAACATCACGGAAGCCACCGTGAAGGTTCACCTGAAGAGCCTGCTGCGCAAG
>NZ_LGQY01000092.1:0-33190 GCF_003116065.1 Azospirillum sp. TSO5
CCACCGCCGACGTGTTCGATCCCCTGCCCCCCCCCCGCCCCTACAAGCGGTCATGGACGCTGGAGGAGGCGCGCGCCTATCTGGTCCAGAACCGCGGCCTGCATTTCGACCCGTCCCTGCTCGACGCCTTCCTGTCGCGCTGGGACGATGTCTGCAGGATCCACCACGAGAACGCCGACGAGCTGCCGGCGCTCATCCCCGAAGAGGCGTGAGCCCCGGCAGGACCAGTCGACGGCACGCCCTCAGTTGACGATGCGCCAGGTGCCGTCGGGCTGGAGACAGGCGGTGCCGTAGACCGGCTGCGACCGGCCGCCGACTATGGCGCGGCTCTGGTATTCGCGGCATTGCTGACCGCTGCGCGAATAATAGACCGGACCGGCCGGGTCGACGCCGAGCGCGGACGGCGGCGGCTCGTAGTATCGGACGGGCGGCGGAGGCGCATAGATGACCGGCGGCGGCGCGTAATACTGCACCACCGGCGGGGGCGGGGCGTAATAATGGTAGGGGCGGTAATAGCCGTAGCCCGGGAAAACCGGCCCGATGCCGATGCCGACCGACACCGATGTGCGCGCCTGCGCCGCTCCCGGAACCGACATCACCGCGGCGGCGGCCACGGCCGCCAGCATCACAGCACCCAGGGCGACCGCCCTCCGCACCGTCTTCATCATCTGTCTCCCGCCACGACGCGAGGCCGCGGTCCCGCCAGTCGCATGGCTCCGGCAGGCATCATACACCTGTCCCGCGGCGCATCACAGGGGCTGCGCGCGGGACCCGGTCGAGGGCGGTATGCAGGACGATCAGATGTCGAGCGGCAGATTGTCGGGGTCGAAGCCCAGCTGCTCCACGATGGCGCGGGCGAGCGGGATGCTGGTCTCGAACCGCCATTCGGCCATGCCGGGGCGGTATTCCGACACATTGGGCCGGCCATTGGCGAAGCGGCGCGGGTGCAGCTCGTACCAATAGATGTCGCTCAGCGACACGCCCTGTTCCTGCGCATAGACCTCGGCGATGCGAGGCCAATCATTCACGGCCGGCTGGGGCGACCCGGCCGCTTTGGCGATGTCGGTCTGTTCCAGGAAGGCGACGATGCGCTTCCCCTCGCGCTCGAAATCGGCGACCCGGATGGTGACGGGCTGCTTTCCTTCACGCTGATAGGTCCACTCGCGGTTCTTCTCGACCAAGGCCTTGTCCACGGCAAATGCTCCGGTTTACTCCTGCAAAGGCTAACCGACAGGCCCGCCTTAATCCAACTGTTCCGTTGCCTTTCCCAAACGGGCACGAGCCCTCGGGCCCCGCGCCGCCCGGCACGGCGGATCAAAGGTTACCAAAGCACGCCGCTTTTTCTTTGTACACGGGAATGTGACGCCCGGCCTGCGCCGGGCGCCTCGTCGCTCCTCTCCCTCAGTATCCGCCGTTAGTATCCGCCATCAATATCCGAGAGTCATGCCGTCGGGGTTGCGCGGGTCGGAATAGCCGTACAGCCCGTCGTCGCGCAGCTGGATGGTCTGGGTGCGGCCCATCGTCGGCTTCACCGCCACCTTGTGGCCCATCCCTTCCAGCAGACGCACGGTGTCGGGGCTGAGCCCCTTCTCCACCCGCAGCTCGTCGGGGGTCCACTGGTGATGGACGCGCGGCAGGGCGGCGGCCTCGGCCGGGTTCATGTTGAAGTCGATGTGGTCGATCACCGTCTCCATCGTGGTGGTGATGATGCGGCTGCCACCGGGGCTGCCGGTGACCAGCCAGGGCTTACCGTCCTTCAGCACGATGGTCGGCGACATCGAGCTGAGCGGCCGCTTGTAGGGCTGGACGGCGTTGGCGTCGCCGCCGACCAGACCGAAGGCGTTGGGCACGCCCGGCTTGGCCGAGAAATCGTCCATCTCGTTGTTCAGCAGGATGCCGGTGCCCTCGGCGACGATGCCGCTGCCGAAGTTGAGGTTCAGCGTGTAGGTGGTGCTGACCACGTTGCCCTGGCTGTCCGCCACCGAGAAATGAGTGGTCTGGTCGCTCTCGTAGGGCGCCGGCTTGCCGGGCTTGATGCTGCTGGCCGGGGTCGCCTTCTCCGGATCGATCTTCGCCGCCAGCTCGTCGGCGTATTTGCGCGAGGTCAGGCCCTTCACCGGCACCTTGGTGAAGTCGGGATCGCCCAGATATTCGGAGCGGTCGGCATAGGCGAGCTTCATCGCCTCCGCCATCAGGTGGATCGCCTTGGCGCTGTCGGGGCCGTAGTCCTTCAGCGGCCAGCGCTCCAGGATATTCAGCATCTGGATGATGTGCGTCCCGCCGGAGCTGGGCGGCGGCATCGACTTGACCGTATAGCCGCGGTAGGTGCCGCTGACCGGCTCGCGCTCCACCACCTTGTAGGCCTTCAGGTCCTCCTTGGTGATGTACCCGCCATGCTTGGCCATTTCCGCCGCGATCTTCTCGGCGATGGCGCCTTCATAGAAGGCCTTCGCCCCCTGCTGGGCGATCATCTCCAGCGAGTTGGCGAGGTCGGGGTTGGCCAGCGTCTCGCCGGCGGTCAGCGGGCGGCCGTCCTTGAAGAAGATGGATTTGGTGGCATCCCACGCCGCCAGATGGTCGCGCTCGACCTCCAGCAGGCCGGCCAGCTGCGGGGTGACGGTGTAGCCCTCGCGCGCCAGCTTGATCGCCGGGGCCATCACGTCGGCCAGCTTCATCGTGCCGTATTTTTCCAGCGCATGGGCCAGCCCGGCGACGGTGCCGGGGATGCCGACCGCCAGATGGGTGTAGAGCGAGCGGTCGGGGACCACCTTGCCCTGCTGGTCGAGATACATGTCGCGGAAGGCCTTGGCCGGGGCCATCTCGCGGAAGTCGATGGCGACGTCCTTGCCGCTCTTGGCGTCATGGACGACCATGAAGCCGCCGCCGCCGACATTGCCGGCGTTCGGCAGCACCACCGCCAGGGCGAAGCCGACGGCCACCGCCGCATCGACCGCGTTGCCGCCGCGCTTCAGGATGTCGACGCCGATCTCGGTCGCCAGCCGGTGTTCGGAGGCGACCATCCCGTTCTGGCCGCGGACGGGATAGAAGATGTCGTAGCCGATGTCGTAGCGGACCGAGGCCGGTGCGGAGGTGGCCTTCTGGGCGAGCGCCGGCACCGGCAGCACGAGTGCCGAACCGACGCAGAGCGCCGCCAACGCCGCAACGGCGGAACGGGATCGAATAGCGGGGAACCACATGCGGTGAATCTCCTGAGCGGGACGTCAGGTCGGGGGCCGCAGCCCGGGTGAAGGCAGGATGTCACACCCGCCTTCCCCGGTCTTCACCCCGTCGCTGGTCTGCCCAACAATTCACCATCAGGGTTAATGGCGTCACGCATTCCCGTGAATGGAATGCGACAGACGGTGAACGGATCCGATCCGGTGTGCGGCCGGTCAGTAGGTCTCCGCCATGCGCGAATGATTGACGCCGCGCGACTCGCCATAGGAGCCCCCCTGGGAGCCGCTATGGCCCACCCGGTCATGCTGGTGGCCGGACAGGCGTTCCTTGACCGGGCAATGGCCGCTCATGCCGCGGGCGACCAGGGCGGCGCCGACCAGCCCCATGATGGCGCCGGGGATGCTGGCGCCCTTGCGCAGGCCGCCCGCCGCGACGGCGAGGCCGAGACCGGTCGAGACGATGCGCTCGCCCATGCCCATGTTGGTGTGGCCTTCGAACACGCTGTCGTAGGCGTCGCGGATCGTGGATTGGGCGTTCATGGCTGCTCCGGGGCTGGAATGGACTGGAACCGCCCCTTCCAACGCCGCGACGCCCCTTCCTGTTCCCTCCGGAGACCTCACGGGGCCGCGCTCAGCCCTCCACCACCGCCATGTCGCGGATGGAGCGGACCAGCCGGGACGGCTCGATCGGCTTGGACAGTACGGTCAGCTCCACCTCCTGCGCCGCCGCGGTGGAGGTCAGATCCTCGGCATAGCCGGTGACCATCAGGATCGGCGTCGCATCGTGACGGGCGCGCAGGGTGCGGGCCATCTCCAGCCCGGTCATTCCCGGCATCATGTGGTCGGTGACGATCACGTCCGGCCGGAAGCCGTGGTCGAGCAGCGAGAGGGCCGCCGCCGCGTCGGCCGCCTCGCGCACCGCGAAGCCCGCCTGTTCCAGATAACCGGCGGTGGCGCTGCGCACCAGTTCCTCGTCATCCACCAGCAGGACGGCGCAGCCCTCGCCGACACCGGCCGCGTCCGCCTTCTCCGCCTCCGGCGCCGGGGACGCGGCGACTCCGGCGGAAGGAGCATCCGCCTCCTGACGCGCGCGCGGCAGATAGAGCGTCACCGTGGTGCCCAGCCCCTGCCGGCTGTCCAGCTCCACCCCGCCGCCGGACTGGGTCGCCAGCCCATGCACCATGCTGAGGCCCAGCCCGGTGCCGCGACCGACCTCCTTGGTGGTGAAGAAGGGTTCGAAGGCGCGTGCCTGCACCTCGGCCGGCATGCCGGTGCCGGTGTCGCGCACCCGCAGCACGACATAGTCGCCGGCCGCCATCCCGAGCACGGGTCCGGCGCCGACGGACCGGTTGCCGGCCAGGATCCACAGCGTGCCGCCGCCGGGCATCGCGTCGCGGGCGTTCAGCGCCAGGTTCAGCACCGCCATTTCCAGCTGGGTCGGGTCGATCATCGCCGGCCACAGGTCGGGGGCGAGCTCCGTCTCGATCCGCACCGATTGGCCCAGCGTGCGGGCGAGCAGGCGGCTGACCCGCTCCACCAGCGCCGCGACGTCGACCGGGACCGGACGAAGCTGCTGCCGGCGCGAGAAGGCCAGCAGATGCTGGGTCAGGGTCGCCCCGCGCTCCACCGCCTGCAGGGCCAGCCGCGCCGGTCCGGCGATGCGCTCGTCTTCGGTGCGGCTGTCGATGACATGCAGGTTGATGCCGATGGCCTGCAGCAGATTGTTGAAATCATGGGCGACGCCGCCGGTCAGCTGGCCGATCGCCTCCATCTTCTGGCTCTGGCGCAGGGCGTGTTCGGCCTGCTCCCGCCCCTCCACCGCGCGGCGGGCGGCGTCCATCGCCCAGGTCGCCGCCTCGTACGCGCTGAACTGGCGGGCCAGCGCCCACAGCGACAGCAGCAGCGCGGCGATGCCGGCGGCGCCGGCGGCGCCGATGGTCCAGGCCTGGATGCGCCACTCGCTCAGCACGGCGTCCAGCTTGCGGGTGACGTTGACGACCAGCGGGTAGTCGGCCAGCGCCCGCGTCGCCACCAGACGGGCGCCGTCATCCAGCCCGGGAGAGAGATAGACGCCGGACCTCGCACGCTCCAGCACCTGCAGGAAACGGCGCGGCCCCACCGCCCGGCCGACATCCGGCAGCACCGGATGGCGCGCCAGCAGGATGCCGTCGCGCCGCCAAAGGCTGATGCTGCCGTCGCTGTCCGGCTGCAGCGCCTTGTAGATCCGCTCGAAATAGCTCAGCTCGATGGCGCCCAGCACCAGCCCGACGAAACTGCCGTCCGGGCCGCTGATCCGGCGGGCCAGATAGATGGTCCAGCTGCCGTTGCCGCGGTTGCGCACCGGTTCGCTGATGAAGGGCTCGTCGGTATCGTGGTCGCGCAGATAGGCGAAATAATCCCGGTCGGACACGTTGACCGGCGGAATCGGGTAATAGCGCGAGAAGTTGATCAGGTGGCCGTCGGCGGCGATCATCGTCACCGCGTCCAGCTGCGGAAGTCCGGAGATCCGCGCCCGCAGCATCTGGTAGGTGTCGCGCCCGCCCATCCGGCGGACATAGTCTGCGGGCGTGGCGATGCCGTCCGCCTTCATCTGGTCGATGATCGTGGTCAGGACCAGATCGACGCTCTGCGTCGCGCTGGCCGTCTGTTCCGCCAGCGACAGGTTCAGGGTGGTCAGCTCGCGCTCCGCCCCCGCCAGTTCGCGCTCGTGCATGCTGACGATGTAGTGGATCGTCGCCGTCAGCAGCACGGCAACCGACAGCCCGCCGATCAGCAGCAGGATGCGCAGCGGCCGGCTGGCGCGCAGATGGGCCAACCAATGATAGGCCGGCGGAACCGGCGTGCCACCCGGTGTGCCACTGGCCGGCTGCGCGGTCCTTTCGGGAGAGATCAAAGCTTGCCTATGGTTTAGTGACGCACCGATCGACCGGAATGATCCAAAGGCCATAACGCCGCGTCAAGCTTGTCAAGGTTAATAGGACCTTGACGATTTCAGACTCCAGACCGCTGCCCCGCGGCGGGTACGCGCGGTCAGGCCCGCGCCCGCACCGGGGACGGCAGCTTCAGAACCGACAGCGCCAGCCCGGCGAAGACCAGCAGCCCGCCGGCCAGCTTCGCTGTGGTGAAGGTCTCGCCCAGCAGAAGCGCGCTGGAACTCATGCCGAAGATCGGCACCAGCAGCGAGAAGGGGGCGACCAGGCTGGCCGGGTAATGCCGCATCAGGAAGCCCCAGGCCGCGAAGCCGAACAGCGTCGCCGCCGCCGCGATGTAGACCAGCGAGCCGACCCCGACCAGCGTCAGGGTGGTGAAGGCATGGGCGATGCGGTCCGGCCCTTCCAGCGCCAGCGACATCGCCAGCAGCGGCAAGGGCGGGATCAGGCTGACCCAGACCATCAGGCTGAACAGGTCGGGCGCCTTGGCCTGCTTCATCACGATGTTCGACACGCCCCAGGCCGCCGCCGCCGCCAGCGTCAGCCCAAGGCCGAGCAGCGAGTCGCCCGCCGGCATCTCCAGCGCGATCAGCCCGACGCCGGCGAAGGCGACCACCATGCCGCCGATCTGCCGCGGCCCCGGCCGGTCGCCCAGTGCGAAGGCGGCGAAGATGGCGGTGAAGAAGGCCTGCGCCTGCAGCACCAGCGAGGCGAGCCCCGCCGGCATGCCGACGTCGATGCCGAGGAACAGCAGCGGGAACTTCACCACCCCCAGCATCACGCCGATGCCGATCACATAGCGCCACGCCACCGGCGGCCCCTTGCCCCAGCCCAGCACCACCACCGGCAGCGCCGCCAGCGCGAAGCGCAGGCAGGAGAAGAGCAGCGGCGGGAAATCGCGCAATCCGACCTTGATCGCGACGAAGTTGAAGCCCCAGACGGCGGCGACCGCCACGGCGAGCAGGATGTGGGAAGCACGCATGATCGGGAGGCTAAACGGGCACTGCGGGGGCGGTCAATCGGCGGCAAGGCGCGCTTGCCGCGTGGCTGACCTGCGCCCCGCAACCAAGGGCAGGCATCACGAATCCGCGTGCAGGATCCGGCATTCGTCCGACGCGTTGATCGCCCAGGACGATCCCCCCAGCAGCATCGTGCCGAGCTCCCCCAGCCCGCTGCTGCGGAAGCTGACGCGGTGGGCGCGGGCCAGCGGCTCCATCTCCTCCAGAAAGCCCTTGGTCGGCACGGCGACATAGAGGCTGCCGTTGGGCAGGCCGCGGGCGCTCAGCGACAGGCGCGGTCCCATGTCGGCGCTGACGGTCAGGTCATAGCGTTCGCCGGGCTTCACCACGGCCCCGCTGTCCGACGGGGTGAAGCCCGACAGGATGAATCCCGATTCGACGGAGGCGGTGCGGAAGCTCAGGCGCGGCGCGGCGTTCTGCCCGACCGGGATCCCGCGCTCGGCGACGCAGAAGCGCTTGCCGCTCGGCGGCGAGTGGACGGTGACTGTCCAGCCCTTGCCGGAACCGAAGGGCTTGGCCGGCCCATCCTCCAGCCCGGCGGCGGGCGGCGGCGAGGCCGGCTGCGGCGGCACGGTCTCGCAGGCGGCGAGCGCCAGCGTCAAGCCGGCCAGCAGGGCAAAAGGCGTCGCCACCCGGACGGCACGGCGGTCCATGAAGGCCGGCCGCAGTCGGGCGACGGGTGCAAGGTGCGGCCGATCCATCGCGGCGTCCTCCCCATCCCTGGTCATGATGCGGCGACTTCCATACCACGTTCGCATGCGCCAGCGCGACGGTCGCGGGAAGCCTCCGGCCTGTGCTAGAACCAGGGGCCTCTCTCGCAGCAAATCTCCGGTTGCCATGCCCCACGCCGACTTCATCCACCTGCGCGTCCATTCCGCCTATTCGCTGTCGGAAGGTGCGATCAAGGTGAAGGAGCTGGTCAAGCTCTGCCTGAAACAGCAGATGCCGGCCGTCGCGGTCACCGACACCGGCAACCTGTTCGGCGCGCTGGAGTTCGCGCTTGCGGCATCCGATGCCGGCGTGCAGCCGATCATCGGCACCGTCCTGGGCATCACCCGCGTCGGTCCCGCCCAGACCAAGCCCGGCCTGCCCGGCAAGGCGGCGTCCACCCCCGACCAGATCGTCCTGCTCTGCCAGAACGAGGAGGGCTACCGCAACCTGACGGCGCTGGTGTCCAAGGCCTTCCTGGAGTCGGACCCGCTGGCCGGCCCGCAGGTGACGCTCGACGCGCTGGAGGGGCGGTCCGCCGGGCTGATCGCGCTGACCGGCGGCCCCGGCGGCTCCGTCGGCCGGCTGCTGCACGAGGGGCAGAAGGATCTGGCGCTGGAGGTTCTGGAGAAGCTGAAGCGCCTCTTCCCCGGCCGCCTCTATGTCGAGCTGCAGCGGCACGAGGGCGGGCGCGGCCATTTCGCCACGGTGGAGAACGCCGTCGAGCCGGCGCTGATCGACCTCGCCTATGCCCATGACCTGCCGCTGGTCGCCACCAACGACTGCTATTTCGCCACCGCCGACATGTACGAGGCGCACGACGCGCTGCTCTGCATCGCCGAGGGCGCCTATCTCAGCCAGGAGGACCGCCGCCGCCTGACCCCCGACCACCGCTTCAAGTCGGCGGAGGAGATGCGGCTGCTGTTCGCCGATCTGCCGGAGGCGGTGGACAACACGGTCGCCATCGCCCGGCGCTGCTCCTTCCTGCTGAAGCCGATCAAGCCGATCCTGCCGCCGTTCGCCTGCGAAGGCGGTCGCACCGAGGATGACGAGCTGCGGGCCCAGTCGCGCGCCGGCCTGGAGATGCGGCTGGAGAAGGTCGTCTTCACGCCCGACATGACGCCGGAACAGCGCGAGGAGACCCGCAAGACCTATTTCGAGCGGCTGGAGTTCGAGCTGGACGTCATCGTCAAGATGAAGTTCCCCGGCTACTTCCTGATCGTGTCGGACTTCATCAAATGGGCGAAGAACCAGGACATTCCCGTCGGTCCGGGCCGCGGGTCGGGCGCCGGCTCCGTCGTCGCCTGGGCGCTGACCATCACCGACCTCGACCCGCTGCGCTTCGGCCTGCTGTTCGAGCGCTTCCTGAACCCCGAACGCGTGTCGATGCCCGACTTCGACATCGACTTCTGCCAGGACCGCCGCGAAGAGGTCATCCGCTACGTCCAGAACAAGTACGGCTACGACCGCGTCGCCCAGATCATCACCTTCGGTAAGCTGCAGGCGAGAGCCGTGCTGCGCGACGTCGGCCGCGTGCTGCAGATGCCCTACGGGCAGGTCGACAAGATCTGCAAGATGGTGCCGAACAACCCGGCCAACCCGGTGACGCTGCAGCAGGCGCTGGACAGCGAGGAGATGCTGCGGCAGGCGCGCGACAGCGACGACACCGTGCGCCACCTGATCGACATCGCGCTGAAGCTGGAAGGTCTGTACCGCCACGCCTCGACCCACGCCGCCGGCGTGGTGATCGGCGACCGGCCGTTGCAGGAGCTGGTGCCGCTCTACCGCGACCCGCGCTCCGACATGCCGGTCACCCAGTTCAACATGAAGTATGTCGAACAGGCCGGTCTGGTGAAGTTCGACTTCCTCGGCCTGAAGACGCTGACCGTGCTGAAGACGGCGGTCGATTTGATCCCCGAGAAGCCGGACCTGACCACCGTCCCGCTGGACGACGAGAAGAGCTACCAGCTGCTCAGCCGCGCCGAGGCGACGGGCGTGTTCCAGCTGGAAAGCTCGGGCATGCGCGACGTTCTGCGCCGGCTGAAGCCGAACCGGCTGGAAGACATCATCGCGCTGGTGTCGCTCTATCGTCCCGGCCCGATGGACAACATCCCGAAATACATCCGGGTTAAGAACGGCGAGGAAAAAGCCGACTACATGCATGACAGCCTGGAAGGCATCCTGAAGGAGACCTTCGGGATCATGATCTACCAGGAACAGGTCATGCAGATCGCCCAGGTGCTGTCCGGCTATTCGCTGGGCGGCGCCGATCTTCTGCGCCGCGCCATGGGCAAGAAGATCAAGGAGGAGATGGACAACCAGCGCAAGATCTTCTGCGACGGCGCGGAGGCGCGCGGCGTGAAGGCCGATCTGGCCAGCATGATCTTCGATCAGGTCATGAAGTTCGCCGGCTACGGCTTCAACAAGTCCCACGCCGCCGCCTATGCCCTGGTCGCCTACCACACCGCCTATCTCAAGGCGAACCACCCGGTGGAGTTCATGGCGGCGTCGATGACGCTCGACCTCGGCAACACCGACAAGCTGAACGTCTTCCGCCAGGAACTCGCCCGGCTGCGCATCAAGCTGCTGACGCCGGACATCAACAGGTCCGACTCCATCTTCGGGGTGGAGCAGCTGCCCGACGGCACCAAGGCGGTGCGCTACGCGCTGGCCGCCGTCAAGGGAGTCGGCCAGCCCGCCATGCGGGCGGTGGTGGAGGAGCGGCGGAAGAACGGCCCGTTCAAGAGCCTGTTCGACTTCGCCCGCCGGCTGGATTTGAAGACCATCAACAAGCGCCAGCTTGAGAATCTCGCCTGCGCCGGCGCCTTCGACGGGCTGAACCCCAACCGCGCCCAGGTCCATGCCGCGCTGGAGACCATCATCCGCTATGCCCAGGCGGAGGCGGCGGAGCGCGACAGCGGCATCGGCAACCTCTTCGGCGGCGGTGGCGGCGGCTTGCCCGAACCCGAAATGCCCAAGGTCAAGGACTGGGAACCGCTGGAGAAGCTGAAGCACGAGTTCGGCGCCATCGGCTTCTACCTGTCGGCCCACCCGCTGGACGCCTATTCCGGCCCGCTCGGCCGGATGAAGGTGGTGCGCTCCGCCGATCTGGCGAACGTCGCCAAGGCCGGCGGCATGACCCGCCGCGCGATGGCCGGCATCATCGTGTCGAAGAAGGAGAAGACCTCCAAGTCCGGCAACCGCTTCGCCTTCGTCGAGCTGTCGGACGCCGCCGGCGGCTACGAAGTCACACTGTTCTCGGAAATTCTGGCGGCCAACCGCGCCCTGCTGGAGCCGGGCAACGCGGTTCTGCTGACCGTCGACGTCCAGTTGAACGGCGAAGAGATCCGCCTGACCTGCCAGGAGATCAAGCCGCTGGAGGAGGCCGTCGCCTCGGTCAGCGCCGGCCTGCGCGTGGTGCTGCGCGAAACCGGCCCGATCGAGCATCTGCGCGCCACGCTCGACCGGTTGTCACGCGGCAAGAGCCGCATCAACGTGCTGGTGGAGGTCGACCCGCTGAAGGAGATCGAGATCGAGCTGCCCGGCAGCTACACCATCACCGCCCAGAGCCGCTCGGCCCTGAAGGCGGTGCCGGGCGTGGTGGAGGTGGCGGAGTTGTGACCTTACCGGCGGCGCCAGCCTTCGGCCGCTTCATCGCCATCGACTGGTCCGGTGCGCTGGCCAAGCGCTATGCCGGCATCGCGGTGGCGGAATGCGTGGCCGGCGACGACGCCCCCCGGCTGGTCGAGGGACCGGGCGGCTGGTGGTCGCGGACGGCGGTGTTCGACTGGCTGCGCGCGGAGCTGCCGAAGGAACCGGCCGTGGTCGGCATCGACTGCGCCTTCTCCCTGCCCTTCGCGGTGGCGGCGCGCGGCTTCCCCGGCCGGGAAGCGACGGCCTTCGACCTGTGGGACGCGGTGGAGGAGGTCTGCGCGGCGGAGCCCGATTTCGGCGGCGGCCCCTTCGCCAGCCACCCGGTGCACGGCGCCGGTTTCTGGCATGTCGGGCCGCAGCCGGACTGGTACGAGGACCCGCACCGCGCCACCGAATGGGCCTGCCGCGCCGACGGTCTGGGCCACCCGCAGAGCCCCTACAAGCTGATCGGGTCAAAGCAGGTCGGCAAGGGCGCCCTGGCCGGCATGCGGGTGCTGCGCGCCCTGCGCGCCGCCCTGCCTGGCCGGCTGGCGGTCTGGCCCTTCGAGGATCCGGTGCCGGGGCAAAGCGTGATGGTGGAGATCTACCCGCGCCTGTTCCTGAAACACACCGGCTTCGGCCAGCGCAAGATCCGCGACGGCGGCGAAATGGACGAGGCGCTGCGCCGGCTGGGCTCGCACCCTTTGCAGCGGTCCGGTATGGTCAGCGACCATGACAGCGACGCGCTGGTGTCGGCCGCCGGCCTGCGCTGGCTCGCGGCAAAGGCGGCAGCCTGGACGCCGCCGGGACTGGATGACACCGCAAGGCGGCAAGAGGGATGGATTTTCGGCGTGGGGATGACCGGATCATGACGGCAATCGGCATCGCGCCGGCACAACAGGACCTCGCGCGCGGCTCCCGCCGTCCGGCCATCGACGTGGCGCGCGGGCTGGCGCTGGTTGCGATGGCGGCCTATCACGGCAGTTGGGACGCCACCTATTTCGGGCTCGCCCGCTTCGACCTGCTGGGCGATCCGCTGTGGCTGGCGGCGCGCACCGTGATCCTGTCGAGCTTCCTGCTGCTGGCCGGCATCGGGCTGGTGCTGGCGACCCGCGACGGGCTCGATCCGGGGCGCTTCCTGCGCCGGCTGGGACGGGTGGCGGCGGGGGCCGCGGCGGTGTCGGCGGCGTCCTACGCCCTGTTCCCCGACAGCCCGATCTTCTTCGGCGTGCTGCACCACATCGCGGTGGCGAGCGTCATCGGCCTCGCCTTCGTCCGCCTGCCGGGCGCCCTGACCCTGGCGACGGCGGCTGCCGCGGTGCTGATCGGGACGACGCAAGGCCTCCCGCTGTTCGACAGCCCCTGGCTGCGCTGGATCGGGCTGACCACGGTGGCGCCGGATTCCAACGATTTCGTGCCGCTGCTGCCCTGGATCGGCGGCGTTCTGGCCGGGATCGGGCTGGCGCGGCTGTGGCCGGCGATGGGCGAGGGCGTGGCGGTGACCAGCGGCGCCGGGCGGCTGCTGGCCTTGGCCGGGCGGCACAGCCTTGCGGTCTATCTGCTGCACCAGCCGCTGCTGTTCGGCATCGCCTGGGCCGCGGCGCAGTTGTCGCCGGTGGAGACACCTGCCGCACGCGATTTCCAGGCGGCCTGCGTGTCGAGTTGCGAGCGCGCCGGGGTGGCGTCGGCGACCTGCACCGCCAATTGCCGCTGCGTGCAGTCGGAACTGGCGCGGATCGGGGTGTGGGAGGGGTTCGTCGCCAACCGCCTCAGCGAGCGCGATCAGCGCGGGCTGGAGGCCGCGGTCGCCGCCTGTCGCAAGCCCTGACGGCTGCGGTCGGAGCGGCCCCGGTTAAGACGGCCCAGAATCAGACTGTCCAGAATCAGCCGGCCCTAAATCAGACCGACTGCCGCTTTTCCAGCAGGCCGCGCAGCAGGCTGGTCAGCGTCTCGGCCAGCTTGTACTGGTCGTCGCCCGGCAGACCGGCGATGACGCCGGCGAAGTCGTTCAGCGGGTCGTGGCGCAGCAGTTCCAGCGCCTTCGGCGTTGGGTGCAGTTGGGTGACGCGGCGGTCCTCCGGAACCGGCACGCGGACCAGCAGCTCCTTGCCCACCAGCACCTCCACCATCTGCGAGGCGGCCCCGCGGGTGGTGGCGTGGAAGTCGGCGAAGGCCGACACCGTGCGCTGGCTGTTGTTGGCGCCGGCGAAGTAGCGCAGCGCCGTCCACTGCGACGGCTTCAATCCGTGGGTATAGCCCAGGCTGTCGGCGATGTGGGCGATCTGAAGCATGACGTCGGCGATGGCCTGCGGCGACGCGCCACCGGCATGATCCGCTTCGGTGAAGTCCATGGCCGCTCCGATGGATCCGGCTCCCGTCGCGCCGGCGCCGATGGATGCCGCGTTGTTCCGCATCGCCATCCGGCCCGCAGCGACGCCGCGCACTTTTGCAAAGTCCATTTGTTCCACTCTATAAAGTTTAGTGGCTATACGATGGGCGTATCAAAAGGCAGGCAGCTATCGCGGTAAGGCGGCAGCCACGTCGATCATGACACCACCACATATATTAGCGCGGTCGAACAAAAAACGAAACATCGAACACTTCATCTTTTTGTTGCAAATTGTCGCATCGCTTTGAGCCCGGCAAGAGAAACCGAGTTCCCGGAAGCCAAGCAAACTCAGGCGGAATCGGCATATCGGCCATGCCGACTCGCTTCGTCGCCATGTTTCACTGGCGTAATCTTCGATTCGGCGGTATACGCGCGCGATGACCACATCCCCCGTTCCGAAGTCCGCATCGCCGGCCGCCGCCCAGACCATGGGCGCCCCGAAGGTCGGCATCGTCAGCCTCGGCTGCCCCAAGGCGCTCGTCGATTCAGAGCGCATCCTCACGCGCCTGCGCGCGGAGGGGTACGAGATCTCCCCCAGCTACGACGGCGCGGACGTCGTTCTGGTCAACACCTGCGGCTTCCTCGACAGCGCCAAGAAGGAGTCGCTGGACGCCATCGGCGAGGCGATCAAGGAGAACGGGCGGGTCATCGTCACCGGCTGCATGGGTGTGGAATCGGACATGATCCGGCAAATCCACCCCGACGTGCTGGCCGTCACCGGTCCGCACCAGTATGAACAGGTGGTCAGCGCCGTGCATGACGCCGTGCCGCCGACGCACAACCCCTTCACCGATCTGGTGCCGCCGGAAGGGCTGCGGCTGACCCCGCGCCACTACGCGTACCTGAAGATTTCCGAAGGCTGCAACAACCGCTGCAGCTTCTGCATCATCCCCAGCCTTCGCGGCGATCTGGTCAGCCGGCCGATCCATTCGGTCCTGCGCGAGGCGGAGAAGCTGGCGGTCGCCGGCGTCAAGGAACTGCTGGTCATCTCGCAGGACACCAGCGCCTACGGCGTCGACGTGAAGTACAAGACGGAGAAATGGTACGACCGCGAGGTCCGCACCCGCTTCTTCGACCTGTGCAACGAGCTGGCGAACTTCGACCTGTGGGTCCGCCTGCATTACGTCTACCCCTACCCGCATGTGGACGAGGTCATCCCGCTGATGGCGGAGGGCAAGATCCTCCCCTATCTCGACATCCCGTTCCAGCATGCCTCGCCCACCGTGCTGAAGGCGATGCGCCGCCCGGCCGCCCAGGAAAAGCAGCTGGACCGCATCCGCAAATGGCGTGACGAGTGCCCGCATCTGGTCCTGCGCTCCACCTTCATCACCGGCTTCCCCGGCGAGACGGAGGAGGACTTCCAGTTCATGCTGGACTGGCTGAAGGAGGCCCAGCTCGACCGCGTCGGCTGCTTCAAGTACGAGCCGGTGGAGGGCGCCACCGCCAACGACCTGCCCGGCGCCGTCCCGGAAGAGGTCAAGCAGGAGCGCTGGGAACGCTTCATGGAGACGCAGAAGGCGATCAGCGCCGAGCGGCTCCAGCAGAAGGTCGGCTATACGCTGGGCGTGCTGATCGACGAGGTCGACGAGGAGGGCGCCATCGGCCGTTCCTACGCCGACGCGCCGGAGATCGACGGCAACGTCTTCCTGAACGGCGAGACCGGCCTGAAGCCCGGCGACATGGTCGACGTCACCATCGAGCATGCCGACGAATACGACCTGTGGGGCAGCGTCGAACGCGACCTGTAATCCAACCGGACTGGAGAGCGCCATGCCCGTCACGCCGGACGATACCAGACTGATGGACGTCCAGCAGGGCGGGCGCTGCTTCTTCTGCGACGGGCCGGTGGGGGCGAAGGCCACCTTCGACCACCTGATCCCCCAGGCATACGGCGGGATCGACGATCCGGCCAACGTCGTGCTGGCGCACCGCCGCTGCAACCAGCGCAAGGAAGACCGGCTGCCGACCGGAGAGGAACTCGACCGCTTCTTCGCGCTGCGCCGCTCCAGCCGGCTCGGCGTCTGGCCCCCGTTGCGCGCGCTGCGCGATGCGGATGAGTGGGCGGAGGAGGAGCGGTGGATGGCGGTGGCGCAGGCGATCGCCCGGCAAAGCTGAGGTCAACCGCAACCACGACCGAAACCAATGCCGACCGATCCGGTTAAGGGGGGACACCTTATATAAGGGAGATTCCCGGATGACCGGCCAGCAGAACAAGCAACCCCACACCGAGCAGACCGTCCGCCACACCGAGGGCGAGCAGAACACCGGCAACCACAAGAAGCCGGACGCCCCCGACGCCAAGGGTGCCGACCGTTTCGGCGGCACCCGCGCCGGTGCCGAAAACGTCGAACCCAAAAAGTAAGCGGCCGGAATAGGGCCTTTTCGGGCTGGCATCGCACCGCCGGCCTGTGCGAGATCCGGGGGACGGCATCCAGGGACCCTATTTTCCCCAGTGACCGCCCCCACTTCGCACCCGTGACCTGATGGCCCCTTCGATCTTCAAGCGCTACAAGCTCCACTTCACCCGCCCGCTGCCGGGTTTGCGTCCGGGACGGCCGGAACGCGACGCCATGGTGGAGCGGGTGCGGCGGTTGGCCAGCGAGAACGGCATGGCCGGCGACCTGCACACCATCGCCCCCAACGCCGGCTTCGGCATCCTCGAAGTCCGCTGCACCGAACGTCTGGCCCGCCGCCTGTCCGACCTGTCGGAAATCGAAACCGTTCAGGAAGCCTGACCGATCCTTCCGAAAATCGGCGGCACATCAGGACAAACCCCAAGGGGCCGTCCGGTCGAATCCGGCATCGACCCGCCCGGATTCGTGATAGTTTGAGCCTGAAGCATTGTTCGGGCCGCACCGCGCATGGTCACCATAAGGTGGCACATGAGGGCGGCATAAGAAGGGGGATTCGTGGGACGCTTCCTACGGGGCGCGCTGGTGATGGTCGTGGTGCTGGCCGCGTTGGCGGGCAATGCGGGCCACCGGATCTACCACGATTACCAGGACACGCTGCAGCGCCGCTTCGCCATGGTCCGGGACATGGCCCGGTTGGTCGACGACCATGTCCACCGCACGGTGCGCACGGCCGACGTTGCGCTCGACCAGACCGCGGCGATGGTGGCGGAAGCCGGCGGTCCGCAGAAGGTCCGCGACCTGAAGCATTGGACCCGGCTGCGCGAATATGCCGCCCAGGTCGAGGGCGCCGACGCCATCTGGATCTATGACGCCGACGGCCGGACCGTTCTGGAATCGGCCAGCTTTCCCAACCGCATCGCCGACTTCGCCGATCCGTCCGGGCTGGAGGCCCTGCGCGGCGGCGCGCGCCTGCATGTCGGTGCGGCGCAAACCGTCCGCAGCGGCGGCCAGCCGCCGGTCTTCCCGGTCTCGCGTCCCCTGTACGACGATGAAGGGCGTTTCGTCGGAATGGCGTCGGCAACGATCCGGGTGGACTCGCTGACCGATTTCTACGCCCTGCTTGGCGTCGAGTTCGATCCGCTGATCGGCGTCTACGGTCCGGCCGGCGAGGTCATCGCCCGCCGCCCGCCCCCCCTGGAGTCGGCCGGCAAATCGGTGGCCGGCGGGCTGGTGTTCCAATCCAAGCTGCGCGAGGCGCCGGAAGGCCAATTGCTGCTGCAGTCGGTGCTGGACGGGGTGTCGCGCATCGCCGCCTACCGGACGGTGCGCGATTATGGTCTGGTGGTGCTGACCGGTATCGGTCGGGACGAGGCAATGGCCGACTGGCGCACCCGCACCCTGCACACCGTGCTGGAGACGATCGTCGGGCTGCTGGCGATCCTGGCGATGCTGGGTTGGGGCCTGCGCTATCTCGACCGCGAGCGCAAGGCGCAGGTGGCGCTGGCCGAGGCGCGCAGCGCCGTGGAGCGGACCAGCGCCGAGCGCGACGAGACCGCGCGACTCGCCGCCGAACTGGACAAGGCCCGCGACATGGCGGAGACCGCGCGCCGGGCCGCCGAGGCCGCCAACCATGACAAGAGCGAGTTCCTGGCCGGCCTGAGCCACGAGTTGCGCACGCCGCTGAACGCGGTGATCGGCTTCTCCGACCTGATCGCCCGCGAGGCGGAAGGCCCGGTCGGCACGCCCTCCTATCGGCAATATGCCGCCAATGTCCGCGATTCCGGCCAGCATGTGCTGGAACTGATCAACGAGATCCTCGACCATGCGCGGGCGGAAGCCGGGGCGCTGGCGCTCGAGGAAGGACCTTGCGACCTGGAGGATGCCGCCGATTTCGCCGTGCGCATGCTGACCCCGCGGGCCGAGCATGCCGGCGTGCTTCTATCGGCGGTGGTGGAACCGGCGGTGCGCAACCTGCACGGCGACGACCGCCGCATCCGCCAGATCCTGCTGAACCTGATCGCCAACGCGGTGAAATACACGCCGTCGGGCGGGTCGGTGACCCTGTCCGCCGCCCTGGACGACGGCATGCCGGTGATCCGCGTCATCGACACCGGACTTGGCATCCCGGCCGAGGATCTCGACCGCGTGCTGGAGCCCTTCGCCCGTGCCGGGAACGCCGCCAGTCGCGAGGCGGAGGGCACCGGGCTGGGCCTGCCGCTGACCAAGCGGCTGGTCGAACTGCATGGCGGTACCCTTTCTCTGCGCAGCACGCTGGGCGTCGGCACCACGGTGACGGTGCGCCTGCCGGCGAGCCGCCTGCTGCCGGCGGCCTTGCCCTCCGGGGAGACGTGCGCGCCGCCGGTCGAGCCCGCCGCCGCGCCGGATAAAGCACCGGATACCGCCCCGGATTCTGCCGCGCCGCCTCCCGCTCCGGCCGCCGTTCCGTCCTGGGCGCCGTCCTCCGGGCCGCTGTCGGTCCTGCTGGTGGACGACGACCCGACGGTGCGCGACATGGTGGCCGGGCTGCTGCGCGGCTGGGGGCATCGGGTGATCGCGGCGGCCAACGCCAACGAGGCGCTGGTGGTGCTGGACGGGCCTGAGCCGCTGGACCTGCTGCTGAGCGACGTCGTCATGCCGCCGGGCATGGACGGGACGGAGTTGGCACGGCACGCCGCCCGCATGCGCCCCGGCCTGCCGGTGCTGCTGGCCTCCGGCTTCGCCGCCCATGCCGCCGGCACCCCGTCCGCCTTCGGTCCCGACGTCGCGATGATCGCCAAGCCCTTCGCCATCGACGACCTGCGCCGGCAGCTCGCCCGCATCGCCGCCCGGCAAGGCGGCTCCGCACGTCCGGCGACGGCCGCCGGTTCGCCTTCCCCACCCCCGACCGACCGTCCCGCCAACCGCTCCCCCGGACCGCCGCGCCTGCTGATCGCCGAGGATCTGGCGATCAACCGAGAACTGCTGGCAGCCCTGTTCCGCGACAGCGGTTACGCCATCGATCTGGTGGCCGACGGTACCGCGGCGGTGGAGGCGGTGGAGGCCGGCGACTACGACCTCGTGCTGATGGACGTGCAGATGCCGGGCATGGATGGGCTGGAGGCGAGCCGCGCCATCCGCGCGATGCCGCCGCCGCGCGGCGACCTGCCGATCCTGGCGCTGACCGCCGGTTCGTCCCAGGAGGAACGGCGCGAATGCCGCGAGGCCGGGATGAACGGCCATGTCGGCAAGCCCTATGACCGCGAAATTCTGCTGCGTCAGGTCGCCCGCATGCTCGACGCCACGCGGAGCCGCACCGGCACCGCCTGAAGGTCGGCGCAGCCTGACGCCGCTCAGACCAACGCCGCTCAGGGCTGGTCGAACACCCGCGGGAAATGGGCGAGCCGGCGGCCGAACAGGCTCTGCGGCGCGGAGTCGGTCGCCGCCGGCGCCGTCTGCGCCTGCGCCATCGCGGGGGGCATCGCCGCGTTGGCCGGCAGCGCCGTCACCGGCAGGGGGGTGGACGACAGCGCGCGCGCCGAGGTCGGGCGCGGGCGGCGTTCGGACTTCTCGGGCGGGGCGTAGAAATGCAGGGTCAGCTGGCCGTCGGCTTCCGCCGCATAGGGCAAGCCGGGGACCGTCCGGCGTTCGGTGCCGGGAAACACATACTGCTCACCTTGATCGGTGCGTTCGATATGCGGCATGACCGGTATCCTGTCTCCACCGCACCGATCCTGCCGTTACCGTCCTTGCGGGTCAAGGCCGCGCTGCATCACGAAGGGCTTATCCGTTCGCCCCATCGTTCTGCGGGCGTTCTCCCCCCCGGAAAGGCGCCCTTACGGGCGCAGCAGGGCGGCGACCAGCAGGTAGGACAGCCAGGCGACGATGCCGGAGGCGGGAATCGTCAGCACCCAGGCCCAAACGATTCGGCCGGCCAGCCCCCAGCGCACCGCCGAGGTGCGGCGGGCGGAGCCGACGCCGACGATGGCGCCGGTGATGGTGTGGGTGGTCGACACCGGAATGCCCAGCCACGTCGCGCCGAACAGGGTGATGGCGCCCGCCGTCTCGGCGCAGAAGCCCTGATAGGGCTTCAGGTCGGTGATGCGCGAGCCCATGGTGCGGACGATGCGCCAGCCGCCCATCATCGTGCCCATCCCCATCGCCACCTGACAGGCGATGATGACCCAGAAGGGGACGTGGAAGGTATCGCCCAGCATGCCCTGGCTGAACAGCAGCACGGCGATGATGCCCATCGTCTTCTGCGCGTCGTTGCCGCCATGGCCCAGGCTGTAGAGCGCCGCCGAAACCAGCTGGAGATGGCGGAACTGCCGGTCGACCGTGAAGGGGGCGGCGCGGCGCAGCGCCCAGGACGCCACCAGCATCAGCAGCAGCGCCAGCAGCAGGCCGATGCCGGGCGACAGCACGATGGCGACCGCCGTCTTGGTGAAGCCGCTGGCGACGATGGCGCCGAACCCCGCCTTGGCGATGCCGGCCCCGGCGATGCCGCCGACCAGCGCGTGCGAGGAGGAGGACGGCAGCCCCAGCCACCAGGTGATGAGGTTCCAGCCGATGGCGCCGACCAGCGCCGCCAGGATCACCGCCGGGTCCATCACCAGCGGATCGACCAGCCCGGTGCCGATGGTGGTGGCGACATGCAGGCCGAAGAACAGGAAGGCGATGAAGTTGAAGAAGGCCGCCCACAGGACCGCCAGCTTGGGCGACAGCACGCGGGTCGACACCACGGTGGCGATGGAGTTCGCCGCGTCGTGCAGGCCGTTGATGAAGTCGAAGGCGAGCGCCACCAGAATGATGAGGACGATCGCCGGCAGACCGAGTTGCAGGGCCTCCATCGACGCGGCCTCAGACCTGATCGAGCGTGATGCCCGCGACAAGGTCGCCGACGTCGTCGCAGCGGTCGGTCACCGCCTCCAGCATCTCGTACAGCTCGCGCCGGCCGAGGAAGGCGATCATGTCCGGCTTCTCCGCGATCAGCGCCTTCAGCGCGTCGCGCAGCACATCGTCGGCCTCGTCCTCCAGATCGGACAGCCGGCCGCAGAGATGGTCGATCCGCTCGGCGTTGCGGGCGATTGAGCCCAAGAGCGGCATCAGTTCCAGCAGCACGTCGGCCTGCTGGCGGATCAGGGCGACGAAGCGGCGCATCGGCTCGTCGAACACCTCGACGCCGTACAGGCCGGCATGGCGCGGCACCTCGTCCATCAGGTCGATGGCGTCGTCCAGCGCGTTGATCAGCGACAGGATGTCCGACCGGTCGAACGGCGTGATGAAGGCGCGGTGCAGGTCGCGCCCCGCATCCTTGGCAACGCGGTCGGCGTCCTTCTCCACCCGCTTCAGCGCCGCGATCTTCTGCGTGCGGTCGTCCGGTTCTGCGTCCATCACCGCTTCCAGGGCAGCGGCGGCGGCCACGATGTGACGGGCCTGCTCGACGAACTGGTCGACGAAGCGTTCCTCCTTCGGCATCAGCGAACGGAATGCGCGCAGCAGCATGGGACGGTGACTCGCCTGTATCTGGATAGGGGACTGGTGAGATTTCGGGCTGCTCTTACCACGCTTCGCGGTGCGGTGCAGCGGCGGCATGTCATGTAAACGCCATGAAAACGTCATTCGGTAGCAAAATCGCCACAGGTCGCGGCATTTCGCCGCTTTTCCCGCCACCGCACCGGCCGGACCGCGCCCCATAAGGGGGGCCATGGAAAGCCGCCCGCCGCCTCCCCAAATCTCCCGAAGGCCCCTCTTCGACCGCAGGTCCTCCCGCATGACGTGCCCGACCAATCCCCTCCGCCGCCTTGGCATACCGGCCATCGCCGCCCTGCTGCTGAGCGCCGCGCCGCTGCACGCCCAGACGGCACCTCCCGCGGCGCCACCCCCGGAGGAACCGGCCGGCCGCTGCAGCCCCACCGTCTCGGCCGCGCTCGGCGCCTGGGACACTGGTCTGGCGGCGGCGGAGCGGTTCGGCGACAAGGCGGTGGCGGTGGCGCGCGAGAAGGGGCGGGAGTATCTGCTGCCGCTGCTGGGCATCGACCCGAAGACGGCGCAGCCCGATGCCAGGGGCGGCAACACGACGGATGATGTCGGCCGCGCGCTGGAGGAAAGCCGCGACGACCCGCAACGCCGCGCCGCGCTCTGCGCCGCCATCACCCGCGCCGCCGACGAGGCGAAATCCTCCGCCGGCGCCGGGCTGGACGCGCTGAGGCGGGCGCTGGATAATTGGCAGCTTTCGCCGCCCGCCACCCCGGCTCCGGCTCCGGTTCCAACCCCGGCCCCGCCGAAGCAGGACGGCCTGATCCGGACCTGACCGGCGGCGATAGCCGCCGCCACCCCATGGGCAAAACCGCGCCCGGCGCAAGAGGGGATTGCCGAAGGACCGGCCCGGAATTTGCCGCGTCAGACCCGCGAAACGGTCACAGGCGGAATAATTCGCCCCGACCTATGTTCATGCTGGTATCGGCCGGTCCGCGGCGGCATCGTCAAAGCGTTTTCGCCGAAACGGGCGCCGGGACGTGCGATGTGGCACCATCGTTGAATTGTCACAGCCGAACGTCATAGGCACCGTTGTGGAATCTGGTCCGAAGGTCTAGTCTGTTCGTGTTCCCAACAAATTCCCGAACATGGGAAGGTGCCATCCATGAATCTGCACAGTCTGGCCAGCGACATGGTTCAAACCGTCCTGGCCTGTGAAAAGGCGCTCCCCGGTCGGGCGAACGCCGATGACCAAGATCTTGCCCGGCACATCCTGGTCGAACCCGACCACGCCTGGCATGTTTGCGAGACCTATGCCCGCGCCGTCTGCATTCCGGTCGAACAGCTCCCGGTCAGCCAGCTCCGCGGCCTCATCAGCGACATCGTCCTGTCGAAGCTTCCCCGTTACGACTGAGTTTCTCGATCCCTAGGGCCGGCACCGTATCCGGCGATGGCCGGAACGATCCGGGTTTTCCAATCCCGCACTCCAAGTTCCGTGGTGCCACCATGGCGATCGAGCTTCATTCCTTCACCGTAACGCTGGCCGTCGCGGATGCGACCGGTTGCGCCAGCGCCGCCGAACACCGTGCCCGCATCTGGAGGGCCGTGTCCGAACTGTCGGCCGCCGTCCGCAATGCCGGCATGGCGACCGAGGCCCGCTTCCGCGGCCAGGACCGCCAGGGCCATGTCCTGTTCGAGGCGACCGACACCGGCGCCGCCTTCCTGCGCGGCCTTCCGGTCATCGCCAGCGTCGACGACGCGCGCAGGAACGGCGGGCGCGTCCAGCTTCGCCACTGACGGGGCTACTTGTCTCTTTAGGGGCGATTATCGGCTGTCATCCCCGCGAAGGCGGGGATCCAGAAAACTCCGCGGATAAGCCGCTGAACAGGCTGGATTCCCGCCTTCGCGGGAATGACGGCTGATAAAAGTGCAAGATCGACGGTCTCCCGGCCGCCGCCGCAAAAGCGAAGGCCCGCCGCTCCGATCCGGGGCGGCGGGCCTTTTCGTTTTCGGCGATTGCGGGAGCCGTTCAGCGTGCGCGATGCCGCAGCGGCCGGACGTTGCTTTCGGTCTCGACCTCTTCCTCGGCCGGGCGCACCTTCTTCAGCTGGACGATGAAACGCTCGGCACCATTCTCCATGACGGCGATGCCGGTCAGGCCATGCGCCCAGTCACAGGGAACGACGTGGATTTCCTTGATGGTGGCGGTGCCGGCCGCCAGTTCCGCACGGTCAAGGACCACGTCCCCGACCCGGAATCCCAAATAGGCGTCGATCAGCATTCTCTTGGGCGTCCGTCTTCCGTTTCAGGCCACGCACCGGGTCCGGCACCGACGGCCGGTCTCCCTCACGATGGACCATCTTGCCATAGATTGGACCGTTCGTGGCGCTTTCCCAGCGAGGACGACGCAGTAAACCGACCGGGACCCCCGTTTGCCCCACGCTCCCGGTCCAAAACAGGAAGCGCGGAAGCGGCCGTCCCCGTACGAGGGAGGAGACGGAAACGGCCGCTTCGGCGGTCCCGGACCCTGAGCGGATGCCCATGGTCGGGAGCAGGAACGCCGGCCGTCGCACCAGCGGCGACCGGGACGGCGGCGTCCGGCAGGCGCAGAATAGTTCGAACGTCGAACCATACGCGCCCCCTACCTTCGTTCAGGGCTGCACAGTTTTTGTGCAACATCGAGACCGGCCGTTGTTGGCGGGTCAAACCTTGGGATAGGCTCAGGCACCATTTCCCCTCCCCCGGCAAGAGGTCCGTCGGTCGTGCAGAGTTGGCTGGTGCTGGCCGTTTCGGCGGCCTATCTGGGGGTGCTGTTCGCCATCGCCTGGTGGGGCGACCGCCGCACCGCCGGGGGTGGGCTGCTGTCGGCGTCGCCGCGGACGGCCGCCATCCTCTATGCGCTGACGCTGTGCATCTACAACACCAGCTGGAGCTTCTACGGCTCGGTCGGGCGGGCGTCGGCCAGCGGCTTCGATTTCCTGCCGATCTATCTGGCGCCGATGATCCTGCTGCTGGCGGCACGGCCGGTGCTGACCAAGACCATCGCCATCACCAAGGCGCAGAACGTCACCTCCATCGCCGACTTCATCGGCGCCCGCTATGGCAAGAGCCAGGCGGTGGCGGCGCTGGTGACGCTGACCGCGCTGGTCGGCGTGCTGCCCTACATCGCGCTTCAGCTGAAGGCGGTTGCCGCCAGCTTCGACGTGCTGACCGCCCCCTCGCTGGCCGCCCCGGCCGCCCTGCCGCCGCCGATCTGGGGCGACACCGCCTTCGCGGTGGCACTGTCGATGGCGGTCTTCACCATTCTGTTCGGCGTCCGCCACATCAACGCCAGCGAGCATCACCGCGGCCTGATGCTGGCCATCGCCTTCGAAAGTCTGGTGAAGCTGACCGTCTTCGTGGCGGTGGCGGCCTTCATCGTCTGGGGCATGTTCGACGGCTACACCGACCTGCTCGCCCGGCCGCAGGCTGACCCGCTGCTGTCGCCCGACTTCACTGACCCGACCTGGTGGTCGAACACGGCGATCTCGATCATCGCCTTCCTCTGCCTGCCACAGATGTACCATGTGATGACGGTGGAGAACGACAGCCCCCGCCATCTGCGCGCCGCCGCCTGGATGTACCCGACCTACCTGCTGGCGCTCAGCGCCCTGATGATCCCCATCGCGGTGGCCGGTCTGATCACCTTCGGAGATGGCATCAACCCCGACACCTTCATGATCACCCTGCCCATCGCGGCGGGGGCCGGCGGCTTCAGCCTGCTGTCCTTCATCGGCGGCCTGTCGGCGGCGACCGGCATGGTCATCGTCGCCGCGGTGTCGCTCAGCACCATGCTGTGCAACGACGTGGTGATGCCGCTGCTGCTCAGCCGCCCGCGCTTCGCCGCCCGCGTCGGCCGGCGCGACATGGTCGGCACGCTGCTGCTGGTGCGGCGGCTGTCGGTGCTGGGGATCCTGCTGCTCGCCTATATCATGCACCGGCTGGTCGATCGCGATTACCCGCTGACCGTCATCGGTCTTTTGTCCTTCGTCGCGGTGGCGCAGTTCGGGCCGGCCTATTTCGGCGGGCTCTACTGGCCGCGCGCCAACCGGGTGGGGGCGCTGGCGGGGCTGGGCGCCGGCTTCCTGCTGTGGGTCTACACGCTGCTGGTGCCGTCGATGGGCGGCATCATCCCGGTGTCGGCGGATTTCCTGGATTTCGGCCCCTGGGGCATCGGCTGGCTGCGTCCGCAGGCGCTGTTCGGGATCGACGGGCTGGACCCCATCTCCCACGCCAGCCTGTGGAGCCTGCTGGCCAACCTGATCGCCTTCGTCGCCGGATCGCTGCTGGCCCGCCCCAGCGCGGTGGAGCGCACCCAGGCCGTCTTCTACACCACCGCCACCGCCGACCGGGACGAGGACGACACCCCCCAGGCCCTCGCCAAGTTGGCCGACCTGCGCGCGCTCGCCATCCGCTTCGTCGGGGCGGAGCGCGGCAACGCCGCCTTCGACGCCTACGCCGCCAGAGGCGGCCTGCTTCACCTGGTCGGCCGCAAGGGCGAGGGCGGTCCCGCCGACCTCGACGCCGTCCGCTTCACCGAGACGCTGATCGCCGGCGCCATCGGCGCGGCGTCGGCACGGGTGGTGATGGCGGCCTCGCTGCAGGGCCGCTCGCTGTCGCGCGGCGACGCCATGGCGATGCTGGACGAGGCGTCGGAAGCGCTACGCTTCAACCGGAAGCTGCTTCAGGCGACGCTGGAGAACATCGGCCAGGGCATCTGCGTGATCGACGCCGATTACCGCATCGCCGCCTGGAACCAGCGCTATCTGCAACTGCTCGACCTGCCGGCCGACATGGTGCGGGTGGGCGTGCCCTTCGCCGACCTGATCCGCTTCAACGAGCGGCGCGGCGAATACAGCGCCCACGACATGAAGGCGCTGCTGACCAACCGCGACACCGCCAACCAGCAATGGCCCTACCGCTACGAGCGGCGGCGCCCCGACGGTACGGTTCTGGAGATCGTCGCCAATCCGCTGCCGGAAGGCGGCTACGTCTCCACCTACACCGACGTGACCGAGCGCTACCGCGCCGCCGAGGCCCTGCGCGAGGCCAACGAAAGCCTGGAGCAGCGCGTGCAGGAGCGCACCGACGCCCTCCAGCAGGCGAAGGCGGAGGCCGAGACGGCCAACGCCAGCAAGACCCGTTTCCTCGCCGCCGCCAGCCACGACCTGCTGCAGCCGCTGAACGCCGCCCGCCTGTTCGTCTCGGCGCTGGAGGAGAGCATGCGAGGGGCCCTGCCGACGCCCGAGCAGCGGTCGGCCGAATGCGGCATGATCGACAACGCCGCCGCTTCGCTGCGCTCGACCGAGATGCTGCTGGGCGGGCTGCTCGACATCTCCTCGCTGGACGCTGGCAATGTCCGGGTGCAGATGCGCAGCTTCGCCATCGACGAGCTGCTGGGCGGGCTGGGGGTGGAGTTCTCCGCCCTGGCGCAGGAACGCGGCCTGACGCTGAAGGTGGTCGGCTGCGGCGCGGTCGTGCGGTCGGACCCGCAGCTTCTGCGCCGCATCCTGCAGAACTTCCTGTCCAACGCCATCCGCTACACGCCCAAGGGCCGGGTGCTGCTCGGCTGCCGCCGCCGCCGCGACCCCATCCATGGTGACCGCCTGCGCATCGAGGTGTGGGACACCGGCCCCGGCATCCCCGAAGCCAAGCGCCGCGAGGTGTTCGAGGAGTTCCGCCGGCTGGGCGGCGAGAATGGCGGCGGCAACCCGGCCGACAAGGGTCTCGGCCTTGGCCTCGCCATCGTCGACCGCATCGCCCGGCTGCTCGGCCATCCCGTCACCCTGCGCTCCACCGTCGGGCGCGGCACCGGCTTTGCGGTCGAGGTGCCGTTGGAGCAGGCGCGCGCCACCCCGGTCGACCGCCCGGTCTCCACCCCCGCCGCCCTGTCCGCCGGGCTGCTGGTGCTGTGCATCGACAATGAGGAGCCGATCCTGGCCGGCCTGCGCGCCCTGCTCGGCCAATGGGGCTGCCGGGTGGCGACGGCGTCGGACGTCACCGGGGCGCTGGCGGCGCTCGCTCCCTTCGACGGGGCGCTTCCCGATGTGGTCTGCGTCGATTATCACGTCGGTGACGGCCAGACGGGGCTTGCGGTTCTGGAGCGGTTGCGGGAATTGTGGGACCGTCCGGTCAAGGGGCTGCTGCTGACCGCCGACCGTTCCGAAGCGGTGCGGGCCGAGGCGGAGCGTTGCGGCTGCGGCGTGCTCTACAAACCGGTGAAGCCGGCGTCGTTGCGCCGCTTCCTGAACGGGGCGGCGCTGCAGACGGCGGCCGTGGCCGAGCGATAAGGCCGGAACCGGACAAAAGCCGGGCGGCCGCAAATGGGGGGAGTGCGGAAACCATGGGCGAGGACAGCGCGGTAAGCGAACCAACGGCGTCCGGACAGGCGATGGCTACAGAAGCGGCCACTGAAACGACCGCTGAATCCACCACTGAAACGACGATCGTCATCGGCGACGACCATCCGCTGGTCCAGGCCGCCTTGCGCGACGCGCTGGGCAAGGCGATGCCGGAGGTGCGGGTGATCGAATGCCCGGACCTCGACTCGGTGATGACCGCGGTGGGGCGGCGGCCGGACGACATCGACCTCGTTCTTCTCGACCTCAACATGCCCGGCACCAACGGCTTCGCCGGCCTGTTCCTGATGCTGGCCCATCACCCGACCGTGCCGGTCGCCATCCTGTCGGCCCTGCAGGACTCCGACACCATCCGCCGGGCGCTCGCCTATGGCGCCTCGGGCTACATCCCGAAATCGCTGTCGATGCCGGCGATGGCCGACGCCATCCGCGCCATCCTGTCCGGCGAGACCTGGGCGCCGCCGCTGTCCGCCGCCTCGTCGGAAGCCGACGAGACCGATGCCGCCCGCCGCTTCGCCTCCCTGTCGCCGCAGCAGCTGCGCATCCTGACGATGATCGTCGACGGCAAGCTGAACAAGCAGATCGCCGGCGAACTGAACGTGTCGGAGCAGACGGTGAAGGTCCATGTCTCCAGCATCCTGCGCAAACTGAACGTGGTCAGCCGCACCCAGGCCGCCGTCGTCGCCGGCCGGCTGGCGGTGGGCGGGGATGTGCTGCGGTGATGCCCGCTTCTTTCCACTGACTGTAACCCGAGCGCCACCATGGTCATACTGCTCAGCCTGTCGCTGACCCTGTCGCTGGTCGTCCTGCTCGGTGCCGCGGCGATGGAGCGGGCGGCGATCCTCGGCCGGATCAACGGTGCCAACGGGCTGACGATCCTGGTGGCGTTGATCGTCTCCGCCGCCGCCTCCCTTGTCGTTTCCCTGCTCGCCGGCTGGATCGGCGGTTGGAGCGCGCTGTTGGCGGTCCTGGCAGGGTCGGCGCTCTACCACTGGGCAATGGCGAAGCTGCTGCTGGGCGGCTTGCAGGCCCTCGCCTCGCGCATCGCCGCCGGCGACCGGGCGAAGTCGCCGTCGCGCTGACACCCACCCCGTTCTTCCTTTGTACGCATAAGCTGGCGGTTGGCGCCCCCCTTTGCTAAGCTGCCGCCACGATGACCACCGCCCTGCACAGCGTCTGCCGCGACTGCGCCGCCGCCCTGCCGGGCGAGGTGACGCGCTGCCCGAAATGCGGCAGCCGGCGGCTGTTCCGCCATGCGGAGCTGCACAACCTGTCCATCGGCCACATCGACTGCGACAGCTTCTATGCCACCGTGGAGAAGCGCGACCGGCCGGAACTGGCCAGCCGCCCGGTGATCGTCGGCGGCGACGACCATCGCGGGGTGGTGGCCGCCTGCTGCTATGTCGCGCGCATGTCGGGCGTGCGCTCCGCCATGACGATCCGCGAGGCGCTGGACCGCTGCCCCGACGCCACCATCATCCGCCCCAACATCGCCAAATATAAGGAGGTCGGCCATCAGGCCCGCGCGATCATGGAGGCCTTCACCCCCCTGGTCGAGCCGATCAGCATCGACGAGGCCTATCTCGACCTCACCGGCGTCGAGGACCGCCTCAGCATCAGCCCGGCCCAGGCGCTGGTGGAAATCGTCCGCCGCTTCGAGCGGGAACTGCGCATCACCGCCTCGATCGGCCTCAGCTACAACAAGCTGCTGGCGAAGATCGCGTCCGACCTCGACAAGCCGCGCGGCTTTTCCGCGCTGGGCCGGGCGGAGGCGGCGGCCTTCCTGGCGCCCAAGCGGGTCACCATTCTGTGGGGCGTCGGCCCGGCGCTGGAGCGCAAGCTGTTCGCCGACGGCATCACCCGCGTCGGCGATTTGCAGGACAAGGACGAGCATTGGCTGGTCAAGCGCTACGGCGCCATGGGCCGGGTGCTCTACAGCTACGCCCGCGGCGAGGACTCCCGCCGGGTCCATCCTGAGTCGCCGAGCAAGAGCATCTCGTCGGAAGAAACCTTCGACTGGGACGTCACCACCCTGCCCGCCCTGGCACAGGAGCTTCGCCCGCTGGCCGACAAGGTCGCCCGCCGGCTGGAGCGCGAAAAGCTGCTCGGCCGCAGCGTGGTTCTGAAGCTGAAGACCAAGGATTTCCAGCAGCTGACCCGCTCCCGCCGGGTGGAGCCGACCCGGTCGGCCGAGGCGATCCTCGCCGCCGGCATCGCCCTCCTGGAGCGCGAGGTCGACGGCCGCGCCTTCCGCCTGATCGGCATCGGCTGCACCGACCTGACCCACCCGGAAACCGCGCCGGATCCGGAACTGGACCTGTTCGGATAGCGCGGCCTCAGTCGGCGGACTCCTCCAGCGCCGGCAGGCTGCCCGGCCGCACCACGCTCCGGATGGCGAAGCTCGACTGGATGCGCACGACGCCCGGCAAGCGCGACAGCGAGTCCTTGTAGATGCGGTCGTAATCGGCCGGGTCCTGCGCCACCACCCTCAGCAGATAGTCGGAGCTGCCCGACAGCAGAAAGCATTCCCGCACCTCCGGACAGCGGCGGACGGCGGCGTCGAAGCGGCGCAGGTAATCGTCGGTCTGCCGTTCGAGCGTGATCTGGACGATGACCGTCACCGACCGCTCCTCGTCCGCCGTTTCGATGATGGCGGTATAGCCGCGGATCACGCCGGAATGCTCCAGCATATGCAGGCGGCGCAGGCAGGCCGATGGCGACAGACCGACCTCCGCCGCCAGCTTGGCGTTGCTCATCCGGCCGTCCTTGCGGAGAAGGCGCAGGATCTTGTGGTCCAGAGCGTCCAGGGCGTGCATGCAACTTTATTCGAAAACGTGGCGGATCATGCGAAAGCTCCACCACACTATGGGGGATTCATGCAAGGCTTTGCAGAGATTCTCTCCGTCCGCCCGCCGTATAGTGACCTTCCTGAGACAATCCGCCACACCGATGGTTTCCCCGGATACCAGATCGGGTCGGCCCAGATTGGCTGAGTCAGGCGCTTGGATCGGGGAGTTCTCGCATGGTCACGCGCATCGGCGTTCCCAAGGAAATCAAGAACCACGAGTACCGCGTCGGGCTGACGCCGGCCTCGGTCCGCGAACTGGCGGCGGACGGCCACTCCCTGCTGGTGCAGGGCGGCGCCGGTGCCGAGATCGGCTTTTCCGACGAAGCCTACCGCGCGGCGGGGGCCGAGATCGCCGGCTCCGCCGAGGAGGTCTTCGCGAAGGCCGACCTTATCGTGAAGGTCAAGGAACCGCAGCCGGCGGAATGTCGCAGGCTGCGGCCGGATCAGGTGCTGTTCACCTACCTGCACCTCGCCCCCGATCCCGAACAGGCCCGGCTGCTGATGGAAAGCGGCTGCACCGCCATCGCCTATGAAACCGTCACCGACCGCGCCGGCCGTCTGCCGCTGCTGGCGCCGATGTCGGAGATCGCCGGCCGCATGGCGATCCAGGTCGGCGCCGTCGCCTTGCAGAAGAGCAACGGCGGCTCCGGCATCCTGCTCGGCGGCGTGCCCGGCGTGCTGCCCGGCAAGGTGCTGGTCATCGGCGGCGGCGTGGTCGGCGCCAATGCCGCCCGCATGGCGATGGGACTGGGCGCCGACGTCACCATCGCCGACCGGTCGATGCCCCGGCTGGCCCAGCTCGATGACCTGTTCGGGCCGCGGCTGAAGACGGTCTATGCCTCCGCCGACACGCTCGACCGGCTGGTCGCCGACGCCGATCTGGTGGTCGGCGCCGTGCTGGTGCCGGGGGCCGCCGCGCCGAAGCTGGTGCGCCGCGACCAGCTGGCCGGCATGCGCCGCGGGTCGGTGCTGGTGGACGTCGCCATCGACCAGGGCGGCTGTTTCGAGACCAGCCACGCCACCACCCATTCCGACCCGACCTATGTGGTGGACGGCGTCGTCCATTACTGCGTCGCCAACATGCCGGGCGCGGTCGCCCGCACCAGCACGGAGGCGCTGAACCATGCCACCCTGCCCTTCGTCCAGGCGCTGGCCGGCAAGGGCTGGAAACGGGCGCTGGCCGAGGATCCGCACCTGCTGGCCGGGCTGAACGTCCAGGCCGGCCGGCTGACCTATCGGGCGGTGGCCGAGGCCCTGGGACAGCCCTTCACCGACCCCCGCCAACTGGTCGGCGGATGATGTGAACAGCTGTTGACAAGGATCTGAACGATGTTTCCCGTACACACAAATCCGAGAAATTTTCATCGGAACAGCTCCATGGGTTCAGAATGATTGTTGTTTTTTTCAGCCCGCGGAAAGAGAGTGTTGCGCCTACTGATGAAGTTGCATTACCTGTCTGTGTCAAGAAAACTGACAGCATACGCAACCGGCACCTAAGTGCCGGGGCCGAAGACAAAGAACAGTTTTGAACAGGGTAAGGCGCGGCGCCTTTCGCCGACTGGTCCGGACCGGGCGGTCATTCCGTCCGATCTGAGCCGAGATTCACAAACAGGATGTCCGGCAGCGATGCCGGTGGGGACGCCACGGCCGCAGGCCGTGCCGCGCAAGTGGGAGCTGTTGGCTATGGTCGAACGACGGAATGCCGCTCGGGTGCGGAACAGCACCCCCGCGCTGTCGTCGCGTATCCGGATGACGGAAGGCCCGATCCTGGGCCGCCGGACGATTCCGAGCCGACACATTCAGACTGGCCAGACGCAGACCCGCAGCGGTCCCCGATAACGAATTCGCCCGAAGCCCCGCCGGATCCCGCATCCGGCGGGGCTTCGGCAAGAACCGGGTGCGGCGGCGGGGTTCCAAGCGTCCCCTGCCTCGGTCCTGGATGTTCTCCCCCGTTCATCCGGATCGGAACTCCGCTGCCGCACACGGCTTAATTCAAGTCTTGAGCACCAAGTCTCGCGTGCCTGCCTAATCGGTGTCCTGGGAGAGTGGGAGAAGCCTGTCTGATGGATTATTTCATACAGCAATTGATCAACGGCTTGTCGCTTGGGGCGATTTACGGCCTGATCGCGATCGGCTACACGATGGTGTACGGCATCATCGGCATGATCAACTTCGCCCATGGCGAGATTTACATGATCGGTGCCTTCGTCGCGCTGATCACCTTCCTGGCCATCGGCGCGCTCGGCGTCACCTGGGTGCCGCTGGCGCTGCTGATCATGCT